>CALXHO010000101.1 GCA_944388125.1 uncultured Gemmiger sp.
CGTAGATGATGCGGCTGGTATGGCGGTTGGGATGGGTGACTGGCTCGCTGGCCAGAAAGATGCCGCCGAACAGCATGGTGCCGGACAGCACGATATACTTTTCCAGATAGATGCGCTGCTGAACATACTCCCAGGGGAAGCTGAAGGACGGCAGCTCATTGAGGTTGGGCAGCAGCCAGGGGATGGCCACACAGACGATGAGATAGGGCAGGAAGGTGGACAGTTTCAGATGTCCCCGGACCAGCAGATACAGCCCGCAGGCGGCGATGACCAGGATGGCACAGGTGCCGGAAGGTCCCGCCACGTTGCCGGTGGCCAGGTTGAGGGTGCTGGCGGTGGGCAGGCCGCCGCTGCTCAGGGTGGCGTTCATGCCGGCGGTGAGCAGGGTGTCGGAGGCGTCCCACAGGGGCAGAGGCGTGCCCGGCGTGGGGTAGAAAAAGACCTGGGAGGGCCAGGACAGGCCCACCACGGCCAGGCCGACGGCCGACGGGTGGAAGGGATAGTGTTCCTCACCGCCGAAGGTCTCCTTGGCAAATACCGCCACGATGGCCCCGGCAATGACGATATAGTAGGGCACGCTGGCAGGCAGCAGCAGTGCCACCAGCACGGCAAAGCACTCGCTGGAGGGCTCATGGGGCTGGTAGCCGTGGCCGTGCAGCGGGGCCAGAACGCAGTCGCACAGATAGGCGGTGGCGGCGGCGACCAGACCCAGCAGGGCCGGCCGGGCGCCGTAGTAGTAGCAGCTCATGGCAAAGAGCGGCACACTGCACCACAGGATATCGGTGTAATAGGTATAGTTGGCGCTGCGTTCGATTTTGGGATGTCTTGGCATGGTAGCTCCTTTTGTTTACAGGGCGCGAAGCTCGGCCACAGCGGCGGCGGGATCAGCGGCGGCAAAGACCTGACTGCCCGCCACAAGGATGTCGGCGCCCGCCCTGGTGCACAGAGCGCCGGTCTGGCTGTTGATGCCCCCGTCCACCGAGAGCTTGAAGCTCAGGCCGTGTTCCCGGCGGTAAGCGTCCAGGGCGGCGATCTTGTCCACGGCGGCAGGCATGAACTTCTGCCCGCCGAAGCCCGGCTCCACGCTCATGACCAGTACCATCTCCACCTGATCCAGGATGGGCAGGATGGCCTCCACGGGGGTGGCGGGCTTGATGCTCACGCCGGCCCCCACGCCCAGGGCATGGATGGCTTTGACGGCAGCGGCAGCGTCCTCCACCGTCTCAATGTGGAAGGTGATGCAGGAAGCCCCCGCTTTAACAAACTCCGGGGCATAGCGCACCGGCTCGGAGATCATGAGGTGAACATCGTAATAGGCGTCGGGCAGAGCCTTGTGCAGGCTGGCCAGCACCGGCACGCCCAGGCTGATGTTGGGCACAAAATGGCCGTCCATCACGTCAATGTGCAGCATATCGGCCCCGGCGTCCAGGACCTTGCGGCATTCCCGTCCCAGGTCGGCAAAATCCGCCGCCAGGATGGAAGGACTCAGCTGAATCATATACTTCCCCTTTTTCCCCTGTGATACAGGTCACAGAATGGTGATTTCCTTCGGATAGTGGTTGAGCACCCGGCAGCCGTCCTCGGTGACGAGGACCAGGTCCTCGATGCGCACCCCCACGTCCCCGGGCAGGTAGATGCCCGGCTCGATGGAAAAGCACATGCCGGGCTTTGCCTCGATGCGGCAGGCCGAGGAGACATCCCCGTACTCGTGGTCGTTGAGGCCGATGAAATGGCCCAGTCGGTGGTTGAAGTATTCCCCGTAGCCCGCCTTGGCAATGACCTCCCGGGCGGCGGCATCCAGCTCGCACATCTTGACGCCGGGGCGCACCAGCTGTTCCGCCGTCTCGTTGGCCAGGCGGACCAGCTCGTACACCTCCCGCTGATGGGCGGTGGGCTGGGCGGTGAAGAAGGTGCGGGTCATGTCGCTGCAATAGTGGTCGTAGACGCCGCCCACGTCAAACAGCACCATCTCCCCCTCTTTCAGGGCACGGGTGCTGTTCTGGTGGTGGGGGTCGGCGGCATCATCCCCGAAGGCGACGATGGGCTCGAAGCTGACCCCGGTGCAGCCGTGGGCCTTGTAGATGGCCTTGATCTTGTCCGCCAGTTCCAGCTCGGTGACGCCGGGATGCACGGCGGCGGCAAACTCCACCATGCAATCGTCGTTGACCTTGCTGGAGGCGATCATGGCCTTCTGCTCGGCCTCGTCCTTGACGGCGCGGACCATGTCGCAGCAGATGCTGCCCACCCGGTACTCCCGGGCCACGGGCAGTTCCTGCAGGCGCAGCAGGAAGCGGGCGGGCCAGTCCTTGTCGATGCCCAGACCTTTGTGGCAGTCCAGGTAGGGCGCCAGGAGGGCGGGGGCGTCGTCGGTGTCGTCAAAGCTGACGACGGGCAGGCCCACATCGGGGGTGCCGAACAGGCGGTTGATGAACAGCCGGGCGGTGCCGTCCGCCGACAGAAGCAGACAGTACATCCGCTCGCCGGGGTCGATGTGCAGGCCGGTGAGGTAAAAAATCGTGGTAGGATCGCTGACGATGAGCTGGGTCAGACCGTGGGCGGCCATCTCGGCGCGGACCCGCTCCAGCCGGGTCAGAGGCTTTTTGGGCATGGGTATGCTCCCCTTTCCTCAGACAGTGTTCAGATTTCAGACGGTATACTGGTTGACTTTGTCCTGCTGCACCAAAAAGCAGTTGAGGGCGCTCTCGATGACCTTGTCCATGTCGTAGTACTTGTACTCACCCAGGCGGCCGCCGAACACCACGTGGGGCTCGGCGTCGGCCATGGCCTTGTAGCGGGCATAGAGGGTGTTGTTGGTCTCGTCGTTGACGGGATAGTAGGGCTCGTCGCCGGGCTTCCACTCGGCGGAATACTCCCGGCTGATGACCGTCTTGGGCTGGTCGCCGAACTCGAAGTGCTTGTGCTCGATGACCCGGGTGTAGGGGGTCTCGGCGTCGGTGTAGTTGACCACCGCGTTGCCCTGGTAGTTGGGCATGTCCAGCACCTCGGTCTCAAAGCGGACGCTGCGGTACTGCAGGGCGCCCAGGCTGTAATCGAAGTAGGCGTCGATGGGGCCGGTGTAGATGACACGGCCGGCCAGCTTGTCCAGCTCAGCCTTGTCCTTCAGGTAGTTGACGCCCAGACGGACCTCGATGCCTTCCAGCATCTTTTCCACCATCCGGGTGTAGCCGCCGTTGGGAATGCCCTGATAGAGGGCGTTGAAGTAGTTGTTGTCGTAGGTGAAGCGCACCGGCAGGCGGCGGATGATGAAGGCGGGCAGCTCGGTGCAGGGACGGCC
>CALXHO010000102.1 GCA_944388125.1 uncultured Gemmiger sp.
GCTACAAGGATGGCGTCACCGACGAGTTCGTGGTGCCCTGCGTCACCTGTGAGGGCGGCCGCGTCCAGGAGGGCGACACCGTCATCTTCATGAACTTCCGCCCCGACCGTGCCCGTCAGATGACCCGCATCTTCGTGGATGATGCTTTCGACGGCTTCGAGCGCCGCTACGGCCGCTTCCCCGTCCACTACGTCTGCATGGCGGAGTACGACGCCACCATGCCCAACGTGGAGGTTGCCTATCCTCCCGTTGAGCTGAACAACGTCCTGGGCGAGTACCTGTCCAACAACGGCAAGACCCAGCTGCGCATCGCCGAGACCGAGAAGTATGCCCATGTGACCTTCTTCTTCAACGGCGGCGTGGAGGCTCCCTACGAGGGCGAGGACCGCAAGGTCATTCCCAGCCCCAAGGTTGCCACCTACGACCTCAAGCCCGAGATGAGCGCCCCCGAGGTCGCCGAGGAGTGCAAGAACCGCATTGAGAGCGGCAAGTACGACGTCATCATCCTCAACTTCGCCAACTGCGACATGGTCGGCCATACCGGCGTCTTTGACGCTGCCGTCAAGGCTGTGGAGGCCGTGGACGCCGCTGTGGGCAAGGTGGTGGATGCCACCCTCAAGATGGGCGGCGTCGTCTTCCTGACCGCCGACCACGGCAACGCCGAGAAGATGGAAAACCCCGACGGCACTCCCTTCACCGCCCACACCACCAATGTGGTGCCCTTCGCCGTCATCGGCGCGGGCGACGTCAAGCTGCGTGAGGGCGGCTGCCTGGCCGACATCGCTCCCACCATGCTGCCCTACGTGGGCCTGCCTGTCCCCGCTGAGATGACCGGCAAGAGCATCATCGTGGAGTAAATTCCCCAAGGAAAAGCTTTCGGGACGTTGACCCGGTAACAGAAAAACGGCAAGAAAAGATCCCCGCTGCGGAACAACCCGCGGCGGGGATTTTCTTGTTGTGTTTTACGGTCGGAAAGGGGGACGGGCTTACTGGGGCGTCAGGTAGTAGATGCGGCACCACTGGTTGTCCAGCAGCGCCCCCTGCCACTCGGCAGCGGTCAGGCCCGCGGCCTCGAACCGGGCGGTCAGCTCGGGGGAGATGTCCTCCTCCGGGTAGACGAGGAAGAGGCTGCCGCCCTCGTCGGGCAAAAACTCGATGGGATCGCCGCCCGCCTTGGTCTCCCGGTCGGGGTAGAAAAATTCCAGCACCCGGTCGTCCACGTGCTCGGTCACCGAGTAGATCCGGTCCCCGGGCTGGGCGCGGTCCTCCACAAAGTTCACGGTCTGGTCCACGATGTCGTTGACCTCCAGGATGTCGTTTCGGTAATTCATGGCGGGCTCATACATGGCGTAGAGGATGAGCGCCACCAGCAGCACCCGCACCACCGGCAGGCGCCGGGTCAGCCCGGCGGCAGCCACCGCCATGGCCAGCCACAGCAGCCCGCAGACAGGGAAGAAATACCGGGAGAGGTACATGGGCTGCAGCGTCACGCTGGCCAGATACCCCAGGGCAGGCACACCCACGGCAGCCAGCAGACCGGTGACAGCCATCCAGCGGGCGCCCTTGCGGCTGTCACGGGGCCAGAACCAGAACACCACGACGGCGGCGGTGAGCAGGGCCAGCACCGCCCAGCTGGAAAGGCGGCTGCCCACAATGAGCTCCAGCGTCTCGGACAGGGCGGGGTATTCCTGCAGCCAGAAGCCGCCGGTGGCCTGATAAAGGATGTTGCTTACCGCCATGAACACCCAAGGCAGGTAGCAGACCACCGACACCGCCGCGGCAATGAGCCAGCCCCGCAGGAGGCTGCGGTCAAAGCGCAGGGTGTAGAGGAGCAGGAACAGGTAGACAAAGCAGACGGCCAGCAGGGCGAAGTAGTGGAGGTAGGCGGAGCACAGCCCGGCGACGGTGAGGGTGATCCACCAGCCCCGGCAGGGCTTTTGGGCGTTTACCACCTTGTAGGCGGCAAACCCGCACAGGGTGACGAAGAAGAGCGCCCAGCCGTACATCCGCGCCTCGGTGAAAAAGCGCAGGGAGGAGACGTTGGGGGCCATAAGGCAGAGGAACACCAGGGCGGCAAAGCGGCCGAAAGCCGGGCGGAACAGCACCATCGCCATGCCCACCGTCAGCACGTAGGGGACAAAGGAGGCGATGCGGTAGACGATGTGGGCATTGCCGAACAACGTCACAAACAGCTTCAGGATAAAGTAGTAGAGGGGCGGGTGGACATCGGCGGCGGTGGCGGCAGGGATGGCAGTCCAGTCCATCTTCACCATCTCGATGGAGAAAAACTCGTCCAGCCAGAAATTGCCGTTGGTGGTGAACTGTGCCCCGAACACCACAAAGGCCACGGCAGCCACAGCCAGCAGAACGTCGGGTAGCCAGCGCCGCACCAGGGCGGCGGGGGAGGAAGTATTTGACATGGCAGGGAACATCCTTTCGGCGCCGGGGTGACGGCGCGGGAAATTGCGCTGCACGGCGAAAGCCCGCAGGGAGGGGACAGACGCCGGAAAACAGATGGGAATCATCTGTATTATACCGCGCCCCCGGCACCGGCGCAAGGCGGCGGGGTCTGCCGCCGTACTTGCCAAGCGGCGGCAAATGGGGTATCATAAACGCAGGTGTAATACCTTTTTGGAAGGGAATTTCCGCCGCGCCGCGGCGTTGACAGAAAAGGAGAAAACCCATGCGTTACTGCAAGAAATGTACCATGCCCGACACCCGTCCCGGCATCACCTTTGACGCCGAGGGCGTCTGCA
>CALXHO010000103.1 GCA_944388125.1 uncultured Gemmiger sp.
GTGCTGGAAGGCGAACATCACCAGATCCACCGCCTCGTCCAGATTCATGAGGAAGCGGGTCATGTTGGGGTCGGTGATGGTGATGGGGTTGCCCGCCTTGATCTGGTCGACGAACAGCGGGATGACGCTGCCGCGGCTGCACATGACGTTGCCGTAACGGGTGCAGCAGATGACCGGGCCGCCGCGCTGGGCGGAGACGCGGGCGTTGGCGGTGATGACGTGCTCCATCATGGCCTTGGAGATGCCCATGGCGTTGATGGGGTAGGCTGCCTTGTCGGTGGACAGGCAGACCACCCGCTTGACGTTGGCCTCAATGGCGGCGTGGAGCATGTTGTCGGTACCCTCGATGTTGGTGCGCACCGCCTCCATGGGGAAGAACTCGCAGGACGGCACCTGCTTGAGGGCCGCCGCGTGGAAGATATAATCCACACCGGGCATGACGTCGCGCAGACTCTGGATGTTGCGCACGTCGCCGATGTAGAACTTGACTTTCTGGTAATACTCGGGGTAGTCGGCCTGCAGTTCATGGCGCATATCGTCCTGCTTTTTCTCATCGCGGGAGAAAATGCGGATTTCGCCGATGTCAGTGGTCAGAAAATGCTTGAGCACCGTGTGACCGAAACTGCCGGTACCGCCGGTGATCAGCAATGTCTTGTCGTGAAAAATCGTGTCTGCCATAACAGCCTCCCACGGGGGCGCACAGCCGGGCCATGTGTCCCCAATTTGTCTATTCTACACAAGTTTAGCATAAACCGGGCAAATTGAAAAGCCTTGCGGGTTGGAAAAGCATGCATTTTGTGCTAGAATACCACTCGGAGGGAAACGGCGGGGCCGGAGCCCTCCGCGATGGTTATTATTATAAGGAAAGGAATGTACCTGCCATGCGTGCATACGAACGCTTTTTAAAGTATGTAGGGGTCCACACCACCTCGGACCCCACCAGCGCCAGCCATCCCACCACGGCACGCCAGTTTGACCTGGCCAACCGTCTGGCGGAGGAGATGAAGGCTCTGGGAATCTCCGACGTCCGCGTGGACGAGCACTGCTATGTTTACGGCGTGATCCCGGCCACCCCGGGTCACGAGTCCGCCCATGCCCTGGGCTTCATCGCCCACATGGACACCACCGACGACGCCCCCGGCGACAACATCAAACCCATCCTGCATGAGAACTACGACGGCGGCGACGTGACGCTGCCGGGCAGCGGCGCCACCATGCATGTGGCCGATTTCCCCTTCCTCGCCGGGATGAAGGGCCAGACCCTCATCACCACCGACGGCACCACTCTGCTGGGCGCCGACGACAAGGCAGGCGTTGCCGAGATCATGACCATGGCCGAGCGGGTCCTCACCGAGAAGCTGCCCCACGGCAAGATCTGCATCGGCTTCACCCCCGACGAGGAGGTGGGCCAGGGTGCCGACCTGTTCGACGTCCAGGGCTTCGGCGCCGATTTCGCCTACACGGTGGACGGTGGCGACGTGGATGAGGTCAACTACGAAAACTTCAACGCTGCGGCCGCCGTGGTGACGGTGCATGGCTTCTCGGTGCATCCCGGCTCTGCCAAGGACAAGATGAAGAATGCCATGAACATTGCCATTGAGTTCCACAATGCCCTGCCGGAGTTTGACCGCCCCGAGCACACCGAGGGCTATGAGGGCTTCTACCACCTGACCAGCATGATGGGCGATGTGACCACGGCCAAAATGGGCTATATCGTCCGCGACCATGACGCGGCCCGCTTTGCCTCCCGCAAGGAGGAGATGGCTCACATTGCGGCCCGTCTCAACCACCGCTACGGCGAGGGCTGTGTCGAGCTGGATATCCGGGACAGCTACTACAACATGATCGAGAAGATCCGTCCCCATGCCCACCTCATCGAGCACGCCCGCACCGCCCTGCGCAAGGCCGGCCTGGAACCGGACGAGTCGCCCATCCGCGGCGGCACCGACGGCGCCATGCTGAGCTACAAGGGTCTGCCCTGCCCCAACCTGGGCACCGGCGGATTCAACTGCCACGGTCCCTTTGAATGCACCACCGTGGAAAAGCTGGACAAGATGACCGAGGTGCTTGTCAACCTGGTCGACCTGTACAAGGACTGAGATCCCCGGACCGGACAGAGAACCTCTCATACAAAACAAAAGAGCAGCCCCGCGGCAGTTTGCCGCGGGGCTGCTCTTTTGCTGACGTCGTGCAGAAATCCTGACGGAACAGGGGGCGTTTAATTGGCGATGGCGTTGCCGGTGTAGAGCTGGTAGTACCGGCCCTTCTCGGCGATCAGCTGGTCGTGGGAGCCGCGCTCGATGATGCGGCCCTGTTCCAGTACCATGATGCAGTCGGAGTTCTTGACAGTGGAGAGCCGGTGGGCAATGACGAAGGTGGTGCGCCCGGTCATCAGCGCGTCCATGCCTTGCTGGACCAGGGTCTCGGTGCGGGTGTCGATGGAGGAGGTGGCCTCGTCCAGGATCAGCACCGGCGGGTCGGCCACCGCCGCCCGGGCGATGGCCAGCAGCTGCCGCTGGCCCTGGGACAGGTTGGCCCCGTCCCCGGTGACCATGGTGTTGTAGCCGTCGGGCAGGCGGCGGATGAAGGAGTGGGCGTTGGCGCTCTTGGCGGCGGTGATGCACGCCTCGTCGGTGGCATCCAGCCGGCCGTAGCGGATGTTGTCCATGATAGTGCCGGTAAACAGGTGGGTGTCCTGGAGTACTGCCCCCAGGGACCGGCGCAGGTCGTCCTTC
>CALXHO010000104.1 GCA_944388125.1 uncultured Gemmiger sp.
CTGGAAATTCTGGCGGGCTTGCGGCACGGGGAATTCAGCACCTGGCACGCGGCGGAATATGCCGAGGCGGTGGAGGGACTGCTTTCCGGCCGGCAATAACGCCGGAACCCCCGAATAAGACTTGCACATATTGGCGGTTCACCCCTGGCCCAACCTGTCACCCTACCTTCCGCCTGATACCATTCGTTTCCCAAGCTGGAATTTCGTGCGAGTTCCATCATAGAAAATGCCCCGGAGAAGTCGGCTATAACGGCCGTCCCCTCCGGGGTGCTTTTTCTGTTGTGCTATCTTTTTTCCCGAAAGTACCGCTCCCAGCACTTCTTGCTGATGGTTTTGCGCCCGGTTTCCCAGGCGCGGAGGGAGCTTTCGCTGATGCCGGTTTTGCGGGCAAAAGCGGCACGGCTGAGACCCGTTCGCTGGCGAATGGCCTGAATCTGCCGGGCCTGCCCCTCGTACAGAAAGCGGTTGTACCCGTCCAGCAGGTCGGTCACCGGCACGCCGTACAGCGCCGCCAGCCTGTCCATGACGGCGGCGGGGGTGTGTTCGCAGGCCCCGGTTTCCATGTCGATGTAAAAGGGTGTGGTGACGCCCACCCGTTCCGCTACCTCCCGCTGCAGCAGACCCATCTGGAGGCGGCACCATCGCAGCCGGTCGGGGACGCTGCCGATTTCCTCATAACTGTGGTACTGCCGGGTGAAACGCTGGGCTTCCGGCAGGTTGCGGGGCGCGATGAGGCGGAACCGGTGCACGGCCAGGGGCGCAAAGCGGGGCTTGCCGTGGTCGGTGCAGCAGAGTATGTAAAAATCCGGCGAGACCCGGGCGAACACCTTCCATTTTGGCAAAGGCTGGAAAATCCGTTCCGATGTTCCAGCCGGAATTCCCAAACAGGCCTTTTTGTGAGGATAGCATTTTCAATACACTGGGAGGCATAACTGGAAAACCGGACCTTTCGCTCCGGGCGGAAGGTATCCACTGCCTTGATCAGTCCAATGGTACCAATGCTGATCATGTCATCCTGCCCGCCGGGTGCGGCATAATATTTTTTGACCACGTGGGCCACCAGGCGCAGATTATGGCTGATGAGGGTATCTCTGGCAGACACATCGCCGCGCTGCATGGCGGCAAAAGCCTCCCTTTCCTGTGCAAGAGAAAGCGGGCGGGGAAAGCTTCCGCTCTCCAGATGCAGCGCCGCATACCAGATCTGTGCGGCAGCATTCTGCAAAAAGACCCATAAAATTGAAAACACGGGCTCACCTCCCATTCATTGCAGTTGTATGAATGGTCGAAACGGAAAAGACCTCTGCTGTGCTTCCTCTCCCTGCCACATGGTTCTGTCGGGGCAAGCGCTTCTCTGCCGATTTGCGGGCAGCTGACCGGAAATTCCCTGTGGTGCACTCTTTTTTCTCGCCATCCTTGCCGGGATACCGCTCGCCCGACAAGCCAAAACAAGCACCCGGTGTCCCTGAGACTGCTTGGTCAGGAGCACCGGGTGCTTATCATTTTTTATTTTGGGCTGGTTGAATGCGTCAGATGTCCTCCGTGTGCAGGAACCAGGCGAAGCCATAGGGATAAAGTTCCACATCATCCAGGTCATCGCGGCTGCCGCCGTACATCAGCTCATGGTAAGGGCCTTTCTCCCAGGAGGAGACATGCACAAACTCGGGGCTGAAGTTGAAGAAGGCAATGAGTTTGTGCCCCTGATACCACCGCCCCACGCCAAGCACATGGCTGCTGCCGGTGTCGAAGGTCCAGACATCCGCCTGTGCATCGAAAGCCTTTTCTCCGGCCCGGATGGTTTCCAGCCGGCGCAGACCCTCAAACTGCTTGCCCTGGCGGGTGGTGGTGTCGTGGCGCAATTCCGCCAGATCCCACTGGAATTTGCCCCGGTGGATGTAGCGGCTGTCATCCCACTTTTCGGGGTCGTCATGGTAGCTGTAATCGTTGAGCTTGCCGATCTCGTCGCCGCTGTACAGCACCGGAATCCCGCTCTGTACCAGCATCCAGGCATGGAGCATCAGATCACAGGAGATGGCCCGTTCCAGTTTGAAGGGGTCCTGTTCAAAATCGGCAGTCTCCACACCGCACAGCGATGCGGTGGTACCGCACAGCCGGGCGTCCCCCAGAGTGGGGTCGTCATTGTACAGTTCGCCCCGGCTGTCGCTGCCCGGCCACTTGCCAGTGAACCAGTCATTGAGATACTTCTTGTGTGCCACTTCATTGGTGCCGAAGCGGGCCCCCAGCCAGGGATAATCCAGGCCCCAGCCGATGTCATCGTGGCAGCGCAGATAATTGAGGAAGAGGAAATCCCGGGGCAGTGCACACACCGTATCCATCTGGTGCCGCAGCAGCGAGACATCCGCCGTGGCCAGGGAATTCCAGGTGGTAGCCATGGTGGTGACGTTGTAGAGCATGTGGCATTCCGGCTTTTCCGGCGTGCCGAAGTAGGGCACCACCTTGGCGGGCTCCATGACCACCTCGCCCAGCAGGAGCACACTGGGGCAGACGATCTCACAGACCATCCGCATCATCCGCACCAGGGTATGTACCTGGGGCAGGTTGCGGCAGGAGGTGCCCAGCTGCTTCCAGATATAGGGCAC
>CALXHO010000105.1 GCA_944388125.1 uncultured Gemmiger sp.
GTCGTAAGTGACAATATTGCAGTTACTTATGGACAAAGTGATGAGTATGTTAACTTTGCTGGTAATTATTTTGAAGATAAAGAAGCTTGTGAAACTAAGTTTAATGATTTAGTTACTAGCTATAGTAATCAAAATGCTAGTATTTATTGTTATACTAAAATTAATTTAAGCGCTGAAGGGATTGGAGCTGCAGCTATCTTTACATTTATTGGTCTGTATCTAGGAATTGTTTTTGCCATTGCCAGTGGAACATTACTTGCAATTGAACAATTATCCGAAGCATCAGATAATAAAGAACGTTATCGAATTATTAATCAATTAGGCGCTAGTCGTCCAATGGTAAATCGCAGTTTGTTAGTCCAAATTGGAATATCATTTATTTTCCCCTTAGCAGTAGCTTTAGTTCATAGTTTTGTCGCTTTGAATGAAATTAATAATTATATTAATTTAATCGTTAATATTGATTTAGCCGATAATATTATTATTACTAGTTTATTTATTATTATTGCCTATGGTGGTTATTATCTGGCAACATATTTTGCCAGCAATCGAATTATATCTGAAAGATAGGAGCCTCGTTTGAGGCTCTTAATTTATAATTTGTGGTTTTAGCTGAAAGATGATGTCGTCAAAATCAAATTTAGTAATTTGTGAAGTTATCGGTAAATTATCTTGAGAGGCTAAAATACCGTCGAAAACTATTTTGTTTTTAAATGGCAATAATGCGAGATTGACAACCTGTGGTAATGACTGATTGGGATAGATTTCTTTTAAATGATTAACGATTCCATAGACAGCATAAACATCACTTTTATTAGAAATAATAGTATAATCATCAGTGTTTTCGATAATCAAAAACTCATCAATAAATCCTTTTTTAAACTCTTTAATGATATCTAATTGACTTTGATTTAGATGAATGGGGTTATCCTGGATGTATTGATCAATAATTTCAGGATTTTCAAATAATAAAATTCTAATATGATTTAAATCAACTTGATCAATCTCCTCTAAATTATAAATTGAAATTGGACTGATCTGAAATTTTTGATTAGTATATTCCAATAAACTTAAATAAAGTCGATAAAATAACATACTTTCCTGTTTAGTAAAGCTAGAATTTTGGTGTAATAAGCTATAATAATCATTTAATGATAGTCCATAAAAGCTGGCACTATGAATATAATACATCGCCTCTTTAATCGGTTCAATCAAGTATGTTAAATCAATATCCGTATCAAATTGCAGCTGATAGATTAAATTAATCACTTCTTTAGTATGACTGTTAGTTTGGCAGGCTTGAATGATAAAATCTTTAAGCATTTCTTGAATTAAATAACTATCAATTTTTTTAAGCTCTTGAAACAGACAATTGATACAAGGATGTTTGATATTCATGCCATAACGAGCAATTAAATCGATTTCTTCCCTTGAATAAGTAAATTCCATAGGCTCGATATTTATCCGATTAGCAACAATTTTATCTAAATAAACAGCATAGGGCTCATAGCCATAAATTAACTCTTCTTGTTTGTCATAAATAAAATAATGCCAGCGTAGATAACGATTATCATGAATATGATTTAACAAATCTAAAGTAGATAAAGAATCATCATAACGATGATATAATCCAATCCAGGTTGATTGTTTTATGGCTCCATGTAATGCTAGTAAACCAATTAATAATTGATTGATTTGATCTAACTGCTTTGTTTTATTAACATCTACATGGTTTAAAGCCAAAGTAACAATATCTTTTAAATCATCTGGGATAATTAAATAATTATGATCTTGCTTATCTTTGATCAATAGGCATTTATTGATCAAAGAATTAATAATATCTAAATCCTGATAATTAGCTTTGTTATTGATTCGTTTTAAAAAATTGATTTCATCAAGTGATAACACAGCTAAAACATGATGATAATCTTCGTTATAATATGCAACGATTTCTTTACAGATTTGTTTTGAATCAATTTCATCAGTTTTTTTAGGATTAGAAACAATTTTAAGATAACGCTGGTATAAATGGTGACAGTTTGATGAAGTTGTAAGTTCACTAAATTTCATATATCCTCTCACATCCTTATTAATAGAATACTACAGTTATAAAAAATAATAAAATAAAAAGATTACAAAACTTTACAATAACCAATATTAACTTATAATGATTTTGAGGTGTTGCTATTGAAAAGAAAAGAATTAAACATATCTAATTTAAACAAAGGGCAATTTGAAAATGTTAATGATAATTTTTACCAATTATCATTTGATCAAAATCCTGCTTACGAAATAACGATTAAAGATACTACGATTGAAACTTGTAAATTTAATAAAATTGATTTTAGTCGCATTAAACTGATCAATACGCATCTAGTAAATTGTTTGTTTGAAAACTGTGATCTATCGAATCTGGAATTCGATCGGGTGAGTATTCACTGTTGTCATTTTATTAATTGTCGGATGACAGGGATTAGTTTTATTGATTGTTCATTACATGATTTGTTGTTTCAAGATGTTCAAGCTCGTTATTTAAATATTAGTTTTGGTAATATTAGAAGTAGCGAATTCATTGATAGTTGTTTAGATGAAGGGAGCTTTTTAGAGGTTGATGTTAAAGATTTAATTTTTAAAAATGTTAGTTTTAGATATGGTGAAGTGTTTAAAACTAGTTTACAGGGGATTGATTTAAAAACTGTGGATATTGAAGGATTGCAGGTAGATTTGCCAAGTTTAAAAGGAGCACATGTTGATATTTACCAGGCAGCGTCTTTAGCCAGGTTATTAGGAGTAATTGTAGAATGATTTTGTTCATAAAATCAAATAAAAATGGCATAATTAAAAAAATAATGACAAAATGTAATTCTGTGATATAATGATTGAGTTGTAAGAGAGGTTGTGAAGAAATGAAAATAAGAAATATCGCAATTATAGCCCATGTCGACCATGGTAAAACAACTTTGGTTGACCAGCTTTTAAAATTGTCAGGAACATTACGTGATAATGAACATATCGCTGAAAGAGCTATGGATAGTAATGCTATTGAGCGAGAAAGAGGAATCACGATTCTAGCTAAAAATACAGCTATTAATTATAAAGATTATCGTATTAATATTATGGATACTCCAGGTCATGCTGATTTCGGTGGTGAAGTTGAAAGAATCATG
>CALXHO010000106.1 GCA_944388125.1 uncultured Gemmiger sp.
GAGGTACGGGGGCTTATACAACAAATATTCAATTTTCAGGCTCAACAGGATTCGAACGAACTGCCGCTTAGGAGGCGGTCGCTCTATCCAACTGAGCTACAGAGACAAAAATTCGCAGCACGATTACATGCTGCGAATTATTATACCTGTTTATTGGAGTAAAATCAAGGTTTGTTCGCTTTACAGAATCAACATCGCATCCCCGAAGCTGAAAAAGCGATACCGCTCTTTGACCGCAACATCATAGACGCGCATGGTCTTTTCATAACCATAAAATGCCGCAATCAGCATGATCAACGTACTTTCCGGCAGGTGGAAGTTGGTAATCAGACCATCAATCGCATGCAGTTCCACACCGGGATACAGGAAAATATCCGTATTCCCGCTGCAAGCGCGGATTTCACCATACTTTGCCCAGACTGCTTCCAAGGTACGGCAGCTGGTTGTTCCGACGGCGATCACGCGATGCCCCGATTCCTTCGTTTTGCGGATGGCTTCTGCGGCCTCGTTGTCGATACAGTACCATTCGCTGTGCATCTCGTGGTCTTCAATTTCGTCTTCGCTCACCGGTCGGAATGTGCCCAATCCTACGTGCAAAGTAATTTCGGCAATGCCGACTCCCATCGCGCGGATGCGATCCATCAGCTCCGGTGTGAAATGAAGCCCTGCTGTGGGCGCAGCAGCACTGCCTAGTTCTTTGGCATAGACCGTCTGATACTGGCTCTGATCCTCCAGCTGCTTTGTGATGTACGGCGGCAAAGGCATTTTACCAAATTCATCCAGCTTTTCGTACAGTGTCTCAGTGTCATAGGTAAACGTGACATGCTTATTGCCGTCGGGCAGCGTCTCATCCACCACCGCAGTCAGGCTGCCATCGCCAAATGTCAGATGGGTACCGGCCTGCATACGTTTGCCGGGACGCGCAAGGCACTCCCAGGTATCGCCGCGAACCTGACGCAGCAGCAAAACCTCACAGACGGCTCCGGTGGGAACCTTGACTCCCATCAGGCGCGCCGGAAGGACCTTGGAGTTATTGACGACCAGCAGATCGCCAGGTTCAAGATATTGGGGAAGGTCGTGAAAGACAGCATGCTCGATGGAGTCATCGTTCCTGTGCAAAACCATCAGGCGTGCCGCATCGCGAGGGTTCGCGGGCTCCTGGGCAATCAGCTCTTTGGGGAGGTCGTACCAAAAATCTTTTTTCAGCATAGTATTTATCCTTCTTTTAACGTTGACAAGCGCCCGGCGCAATGCTATGATGTACCCAAGCACAGAGGCGCGGTTTTCATTAGTATCCGTAGGGTCTGTTAAGTCTGCCAGGGCGGTTGCCCACGGAGAAAGGGGCAACCGCCGAAGGCGATGCACGGCACGCATCGTTCCTGGGCTCGCGGCCGAAAAGGCGCGGGACTGTCATACCGCATCTGCAGTATGTTGCGCTGTGTGATATGCAATATGGATTATATTGCATTATGTGCCGGTTTTCAAGCCGGTTTTTTTGTTGTTCGGAGCTTTTTTGCGCCGTCCTCAATGAAACCGCACCGAGATGCAGGATGCTTTCTTTGTGAATCAATCACATTGCGAGAGGTTCCTGCATACATGGATACTACATGGGGAGCCGGTTGATCCGGCGCAGGAAAGGACGGTTTTTCAAATGGAGAAAAAGTACAAAGTCGGGATTGTCGGCGCTACCGGCATGGTCGGTCAGCGTTTTGTGACCCTTCTGGCAGAGCATCCCTGGTTCGAGATCGCGGCGCTTGCCGCTTCGGCTCGTTCCGCGGGCAAACCCTATTCGGAGGCCGTTGGCGGCCGTTGGCTGATGCAGACTCCCATGCCGGAAAAGGTCAAGGATATGGTGGTTCTGGACGCCTCCCATGTGGAGGAGGTCGCTTCCAAAGTGGACTTTGTCTTCTGTGCAGTCAACATGAAAAAGGATGAGATCAAGGCGCTCGAGGAGGCCTATGCCAAGGCGGAATGCCCTGTCGTCTCCAACAACAGCGCACATCGCTTTACCCCGGACGTTCCCATGGTAGTGCCCGAAATAAACGCAGACCATATTGAGATCATCCCTGCCCAGCGCCGCCGTCTGGGTACCAAGCGCGGCTTTATTGCAGTCAAGTCCAATTGCAGCCTGCAGAGCTATGTTCCTGCCCTGCATCCCCTGCGCAAATACGGTATTACCAAGTGCCTGGTCTGCACCTATCAGGCCATCTCCGGCGCAGGCAAGACCTTTGAGACCTTCCCCGATATTCTGGACAATGTCATCCCCTACATCGGCGGCGAGGAAGAGAAGAGTGAGCGCGAGCCGCTCAAGCTTTGGGGCCATATCGAGGGCGACGTCATCGTCAATGCCACTACCCCGTCTTTCACGGCGCAGTGCCTGCGCGTTCCCGTATCCGACGGCCATATGGGTGCTGTTTTTGTGAGCTTTGAGCATACCCCTACCAAAGAGGAAATCCTCAAGGACTGGCGTGAATTCCACGGTCCCGCACAGGATCTGGAACTGCCCAGCGCTCCCAAGCAGTTCCTGCATTACTTTGAGCAGGATGACCGTCCCCAGCCCAAGCTGGATCGCATGCTGGAAAACGGCATGGCGGTGAGCATCGGCCGTCTGCGCGAGGATACGCAGTATGACTACAAGTTTGTCTGCCTGTCTAACAATACTCTGCGCGGCGCTGCCGGCGGCGGTGTCCTTCTGGCAGAGCTTCTGGCCAAGAAAGGCTACTTTGACTGATTTTTTTGCCGGAGCAATTCCCTGCCTCCGGCGGTATCTGGAACAGCATCGCTAAGGAGGTATTCCAACTATGAAAAAGCCTGTATTTACCGGTGCCGGTGTGGCGATCATTACGCCAATGCTGCCCGACGGCAGTGTCAACTATGAGGAACTGGGGCGAATTCTGGAGGATCAGATCGCTCGCCATACCGACGCGATCATCATCTGCGGAACCACCGGCGAGTCCGCCACTCTGACGCATGAGGAGCACATTGAATGCATCCGCTACACTGTGCGCAAGGTGGCCGGCCGTATTCCCGTTGTTGCCGGAACCGGCTCCAACGACACCGCGTTTGCCATCAATCTCTCCCGTCAGGCGGAGGAGGCCGGCGCTGATGCACTGCTGCTGGTCACCCCCTATTACAACAAGACCACCCAGGCCGGTCTGATTGCACACTATACCGCTATCGCCAATTCGGTATCTCTCCCCTGCATCCTTTACAATGTTCCCTCCCGCACCGGCATGAATATGACTCCGGCAACACTCGCGGAACTCTCCAAGCTTCCCAATATCAATGCGGTCAAGGAAGCCAGCAGCGATATTGTCCAGATTGCTGAGATTGCTGAACTGTGCGGTGATAACCTGAACATCTATTCCGGCAACGACAACCAGATTGTGCCGATTCTGTCGCTGGGCGGCAAGGGCGTGATCAGCGTGCTGTCCAATGTTGCGCCTGAAATGGCACATGACATCTGCGCATTATGGTTTGACGGCAAGCACGAGGAAAGTCTTGCTTTGCAGCTTCAGGTCATGGGGCTTGTCCGTGCATTGTTCAAAGAGTCCAATCCCATCCCTGTAAAATGGGCGATGAACCGTTTGGGATGGAAGGCTGGCGGTATACGCCTGCCGCTGATCGAGGCCTCCCCTGCTGTACAGCAGATGCTTGAGACCGAAATGAAACGCAACGGCTTGCTTTGAGTCAAGAACAGGCCCGCAGGCGTCACCGCAGTGCGGCCGCCGCGGGTCTGTTTTGCTGTTTGAGACTATGATGTGAATGTATGGAAAGGATTTATGTGATATGACTGATTTGATCATTCAGGGGATTTGCGGCCGGATGGGCGGTGCATTGATCGAGAAGGCCGCGCAGCGTGAGGATTGCCGGATCATCGCAGGCGTCGACCAGACTGCCGGTGAAATCAGCGGAATCCCGGTATTCGCCTCCTTGGACGAGCTGACAGTGCGCGGTGTGTTGATTGATTTTTCCTCCCCGAAGGGTGCGGTGAATGCCGCCAACTACTGCGCTGAGTATGGCATGCCCTGTGTGATCTGCTCCACTGGCCTCACCAAGGAAGATGAGGCTGCCCTTGAGGCGGCATCGGCCCGGGTGCCAGTGTTCCGCAGCGCCAATATGTCGGTGGGTGTGAACGTTCTTATCGAGCTGGCACGCCGGGCAACCCGTCTGTTTGACGGTGAGTTCGATATTGAAATCATTGAGAAGCATCACCACAACAAGCTGGATGCCCCCAGCGGCACCGCACTGATGATTGCAGATGCCATCAATGAGGAGGCCGGCAACGCCTACGAGTATGTTTATGACCGGCATGATGTCCGGCGCAAGCGCGGCAAGCAGGAACTGGGCATCAGTTCGGTGCGCGGCGGCGGCATCGTCGGAGACCATGATGTGCTGTTCTGCGGCCCGGAAGAGGTGGTAACCCTGTCCCATGTGGCCCAGAGCCGCGGTGTCTTTGCTGACGGAGCCATTCAGGCGGCACTGTTCGTTGACGGCGCACAGCCCGGGTACTATACCATGACGGATATGCTGCGAGGAAAAATGCAATGCATCTGAGAAAAAATGAGGTTGCGGCCTGCACCTGTATTGCCGCGGGTGTGATGCTTGCCCTGGCGGTAGGCAGCGGCTGCGTGCCGGCAAACCTCTCCCCTGTTCCGGTATCCGCCCCGGTGGCCACGGCTTCCCCGGCTCCATCTGCCACGCCGGAACCGACTCCGACGCCGGAACCCACGCCCACGGTGGACACGGTGCGTTTTTCCGCTTCCGGTGACAATCTGATTCACGAAGGGTTGTACAATCAGGCAAGGGCACGGAGCAATGACGGCGGATATGACTTCACCTACGCATATGAGAATCTGCGCGATTTCTACGGGCAATTCGATGTCAACTGGCTGAACCAGGAAACCCTGGTCAACGATGCGTATGAGCCGTCCGGTTACCCCTGCTTTTCCACACCTGGCGACATTACCAACGCACTGTACGACATTGGCTTCCGGGTGTTCAGTCTCTCCAACAATCACAGCTACGACAAGGGCGCAGGCGGCATCGAAGCGTCAATGGAACACTGGGCTGCAATGCCGGATGATGTGGTGACGGCCGGTTTCTATGACTTGGACACCTATGATAACCTGTCCTATCAGACGGTCAATGGCATCACCATCGGCTACCTGTCTTACACCGAACACACCAACGGATTGAACACCCCCGACGGCACCCAATACGGTGTGGTATACTTGAGTCAGACCGATGTGATCGAGCAGCAGATGGCTGAGATGCGTCCCAATTGTGATGTGCTGGTTGTCAGCTGTCACTGGGGTGTCGAGGGCAGCCACACCGTCACCGACGCACAGCGCAATATGGCACAGTGGCTCGCTGACCGTGGTGCGGATCTCATTATCGGCACCCACCCTCATGTCACTCAGACTGCCGAATGGCTGACCGCTGAAGATGGTCATAAGGCGTTTGTGGCTTACTCCCTGGGCAATTTCATCAGTGCACAGTCGGAGCCTGACAATATGATCGGCATATTGCTGGATATTACCTTTACCAAAACGACACAGCCCGGTGGAGAGAGCTCCGTCGTTCTGAATGATCCGAAATTTCATCCGGTCGTAACCCAATATGAAAACGGATATTCCAATATCCGGGTCTACCTGTTGGAGGATTACACCGATGACCTGGGCGCAGCCCACGGCAACTTCACACTCTCCTGCGAATATATTCAGTCGGTTTTGGATGAATCCGTAGGTGAAGAATATCTGGCATGACGTATTTTTCTGAAAAAAGGAGGAATCCCCTATGTATGGAGTCAGCAAGATTACCAGCGAACAGAATATCATGCTTACCACCTTCCCGTCCGCACATTACAGTGCTCAGAGCCTTGCCGAACATCTGGACGTTTTTGCCCGCGCCGGCATTGTGGTGGATATGATTTGCCAGAGCGCCCCCAAGGGGGATTCTGTGGATTTCAGCTTCACCACCAGTTATAAAAATTTTGCGGCAGTCATGAAGGCCTTGCCTGAGGCTGCAAAAGTACATCCCCCGCTGATCTCCGGCGGCTATTCCAAAATCAATCTGTATGGTGAAGATATGGTCACCTGCTGCGGGGTCGCCTCCCGTGCCCTGACCGCACTGGCCGGGGCCAATGTGGAGATTGCCTTGATCACCACCAGTGATCTGGATATTTCCCTGCTGATCCGCCAGCAGGACGAAGACGCAGCTTTGGCCGCACTTCAGGCTGCCTTTGAGCTGTGACCATATGACATAACAACAAAAAAACCAAAGGGCACGCTTTCTGTCTGAGGAAAGCGTGCCCTTTGGCGTATGGGAAAATTATGAGGCCTTACTCCTTGTCAGCACATCCTACGCATGCCGCACAGGCAGACTGGGGATGCTCCTCCGCCCAAAGACGGTTGGCCGTAGGCGTCCACTGATCTGCATAGGGTTTGCAGCGGCGATAAACGTCATCGGTGGATTCCGGACGCTGAAGATCGGTACTGTGAGCACCGCTGCGCTTGACCATCTCACCCAGCAGCTCGGGATTCTCCAGCATGGGGCAGGGCCGCAGGTGGTTCTTGTTGAAGGGCTGACCTTTGTGGTATTCCTTGAACAGCGGCTGCTGCAGGCACTCCAGCAGGGATTTTTCGTGGATATTGGCGTTGGAGTAGTGAATGAAGACGCAGGGCTCCACATCACCATTGGGATTGATGTGCGCGTACTGACGGCCGCCGGCAATGCAGCCGTCAATGTACTCGCCGTCGTTCTGGAAGTCAATGCAGAAGATTTCCTTGCCACCGGTGAGCCCACGGATCTCACGCACGCGATGAACCATATATTCACGCTGCTCCTTGTTGAGCATAAGATTGACGTTTGCACCGTCGCCGATGGGCATGTAGTGGAAGTACCAGTTGAAGCGCACACCGTGGTCAATCAGCATATCGATGAACTCGTCGCTGGTAACCGCCTTGTAGTTGGCCGAGGTATAGCAGATGGAGGTACCGAACAGCAGGCCGTTTTCCTTCATCAGGTCCATGGCATACAGTACTTTGCGATAGATGCCCTCACCGCGGCGGTCGTCGTTGGATTCTTCACTGCCTTCAATGCTCAGGAAGAAGGCCATATTGCCAACCTTGCGCACATCTTCACAGAACTGCTCATCGATCAGGGTTCCGTTCGTGAACAGATGGAATACCGACGCCTGATGTTTGGCAGCCAGCTTGAGGATATCCGCCTTACGGCACATCGGCTCACCGCCGGTCAGCATATACCAGTGAATTCCCAGTTCCTCGCCTTCCGTAACAAGGCGGTCCATCTCCTCATAGCTCAGGTTGAGACGGTTGCCGTATTCGGCAGCCCAACAGCCCTTGCAGTGCAGATTGCATGCTGATGTCGGGTCGAACAGCAAAATCCAGGGCATGTTGCACTGATATTTTTTCCGAAGCTCGCACACCTGGTTGTAGCCCAGCAGCATGCCCTCATAAACAAGGTTGAGCGCATTCATTTTTAGAATGTGCGGGTCGATCTCATTGATGGCGCGATAGGCAAACTGCATCCATTTTCCGTTGGGGTCGGAAACGAGCTTGCGGGCTGCATCAAATGCTTCAGCGGGATAACGGTCTTTCAAAAGCGGCTGCGCAAGGTCGATCAGCTTGCAGGCGTTTTCGGACATTTTTTCAGTGCCCTTGCCGCGCACTGCGTGAATTGTGGCATCGATGGCAGCGCCGAACGCCGCACGCTGAGCGGAATGTACAATCGGATTGACTGACATAATAAATTACCTCACATTTTTTAAGCAGGCAGCACCACCAAGAGTGCTGCCTATGAGATTCATTATAATTTTCTGTGTATACGATTACCATGTGCAAAATTCGACTTTTGTTCAAAAAGCGCGGGTCGATCTGAGCCGGATTCTGGCTTTTGCGGTCGAAATTCGCCGCTTTTTCTCTGATTTTGGAACTGTGTGAGCTTTTGGTGAATATGATAGTGTAAAATCAAAAGATGTTATGCTATAATAAGTCCATATGTTTTGTATGAATTCTGATTCTTGCAAAATGGAGCAAATTCCGGGCGGGAGATTCCCTGTCCGTCAGGAAACCGCAGTATGCGGAGGAGTACCGTCCCATGGGTGGAGCAAACAATACAAAAACACTACTGGCAGAAAGCCTTCAAGATCTGATGCGGACACATCCGCTGGAAAAGATCTCGGTCAACGACATTGTGGAACACGCAGGCGTCGGCCGCAATACATTCTATTACCACTTTGCCGATAAATATGATTTGGTCAACTGGTGCTTCCAAAAAGGCATCATGCAGTTCCTGACAGAAAATCCCACCCTCGGAAACTGGCAGACCATTGCCTCTCAGCTGGAACAGTATTTCCGGGAAAACCAGGCTTTTTATACCAACGCCCTGAGCTATACCGGGCAAAATAATCTGCGCGACTACATCCAGGAGTTTCTCTGCGGCGTGCTGGTTCAGCGGCTGCGGGAAGCTCAGGCGCTCCAGGGGCAGCAGGAGGAACTGACGGAAGGGGAATTGCGTTTTGCCGGAAATTTTCTGTCTGGTGCGCTGATGGGAATTCTGCTTCCCTGGGTACAGGGCGGCATGAAGGGTCATATTGCCAACTGCTATAACTGCCTGCGCTGTCTGTGCAGCGGCAGAATGACGCAGATTTTTTTCTCGATGCCCATAGAGGATGATGCCGGTCACAAGAAAGGCAACGGGTAAAGTCCTCCCGCCTGGCAAAACAAAAAACATCAGCCCGAGCCTCTCCAGTATGGAGAAAGGCTCGGGCTGATGTTTTTCCTATTCAAAGGCAAAGCGGCATATCCGCCTGCATGGCGGGACGGACCTCGCAGGAAACCCGGTCCGGCAGACGTTGATTGATGGCGCGAAGATCACTTTCCAGATCAATCAAAAACAGCCGTCCGTTCCCATGCAGCCGGTTGGCCCAGATTTGTTTGCGCAGATCCTCTGACTGCTGCAATGTCATTCCCGGTTTTCTGGAACAGACACAGACCGGGGTAAAGTCGGACAGTTCTTCAAGCCAGCCCGGCTCCGGCGCCTTGCTTGCCTGCACAGAATCCAGCCACAGAAACGCCGCCGAAAGCATATGATTTTGTGTCAGAAGCGAAAACGCTTTCTTGGCGGCAGGAGTCAGGCAAGGCTCCGTAAGATAGATTGACGGCATTACGTTTGGCAAGGCGGCCAGCCGGACGGCAATCTCTTCACTGAGAGCCTCCGGATGAAGCGTCAGCTGGAAGGTGCATTGCGGATGGGCCGCAATCAGCTGGAGCAGATTCGCTTCCACTGGACCTTTTACATAAATGCTCCACAAAAAGCTTCCCAGATCTTCCCCGGCTTCCACAGAAGCAGCCAGCTCCGGATCCGCATCGGTCGTAAAGGTGAGCCAGGAGACATGTCTTCCCTGCCCGGCATATTCGGCCAACTTTTTGGAACCGTGCAGCATACTGACAAAACCGAAATTAACACCAACAGTGCACAGGGTGTTTTCTGAAACCGTATCGATCAGGCGTTTGGTCAGCGTATAATAGGGCGTATCGGGCTCTTCCAGAACCATCTGCGCATAGGAAAAGAAGGTGCGGGCAAGAGGATGTTTGGCCAGAAAGGCGCACAGATCCACATAATTCCGCAACTGGCGCAGACCATCTCGGCGGACATCGTCAATAGCACGTCTGCTCAGAGTCAGGGCAAAGATACGCGAACTGTTATAATCCAGGCCCCAATCGGGACCCTCCTTTTCGGTTTTATTTCAGTTCCACCACGGTGACGCCGGTTTCGCCTTCGCCGTAGCGGCCAAGACGGAAGCTTTTGACATTTTTGTGCGTGCGCAGATGCTTCTGGATGGCAGCACGCAGTGCACCGGTCCCCTTGCCATGGATAATGTATACCGTCTGCTGCCCCCGAAGGACGGCACCGTCGATAAATTTATCTGTCTCGGCAAGAGCTTCCTCTACCGTGTAACCCAGGAGGTTGAGCTCCATGCTGGCCTTTCGGTCATGGTCCAGCTGCAGGCGGGGCTGACCGCGAGGAGGCTGACGCTTGGGGGCTTTCTGCATCTTGTCAGGGGCACGCAGGCCGCTGAGCGGCACCTTGGTCTTAAGGATACCGGCACGAACCTCCACCAGGCCGTCACGATCCGGGCGGGCTGTCACTGTCGCCAGCTGATTGAGCTCGGCAATGACAACCTCCTGCCCTACCGAGACTTCCTTGAGCGGTACATAGGTCTTTACCGCGGGAGCATTCTCGGTTTTGGAAAGAATCCTCTCGGTGTCCTTGCGGGCAATCTCCCGTGCACGCACAGCACGCTGAGACGCGCTGATCTTTTCTTCTTTCTGCAGTCTGCGCAGCTCGTCGGTCAGGGCATATGCCTCATTCTGGACGTTCTGAATCAGATCATGCGCCTTCCGGCGGGCCTCGGCAAGTTCCTGCTCGCCCTTCCGGATCAGCTCATCCCGTTCTTTTTCTGCGCTGACCAGGGCGTTTTCCGCCGCGCTGCGCGCCTGCTCAGCATCATCCTGCGCTGCCTTGAGCTGGAGTTTGAGATCGTCCAGCTGGGCAAGGACACTGTCCAGACGTTTGTCATCATTGGACATATGCGCCCGCGCTGCATCAATGATCTCCTCCGGAATTCCCAATTTGGCGCTGATGAGAAAAGCGTTGGATTTTCCGGGCACACCGACACTGAGCTTGTAGGTGGGCATCAGGCTCTCCACGTCGAACTCACAACTTGCATTGACGACACCCGGCGTTTCCAGGGCATAAACCTTGAGCTCAGCGTAGTGGGTCGTGGCCATGAGCAGTGCTCCCTGCCGCCGCAGTTGCTCCAGTATGCTGACCGCCAAAGCGGCGCCCTCGGCAGGATCGGTACCGGCTCCAAGCTCGTCCAGGAGTACAAGCGTACCCGGCCCAGCCAGTTGAAGAATGCCGGTAATGCGTTTCATATGTCCGGAGAAAGTGGAAAGGCTCTGCTCAATGCTCTGCTCGTCGCCGATGTCCACAAGGTATTCCTCAAAACAGCATACCTTGCTGCTCTCGTGGGCAGGAATCAAAAAGCCATGCTGTGCCATGGCGTTGAGCAGACCGGCTGTTTTCAGCGAGACCGTCTTGCCGCCGGTATTGGGACCGGTGATGACAAGCGTGTCGTAATCATACCCCAGGGAAATGTCGACGGGAACCACCTTTTTCTTGTCGATCAGCGGATGACGGGCACGCTTGAGAGAAAAGCAATGGGTGTCGCTGACCTCCGGCATAAAGGCATTTTGCTCCACAGCCAGACGGGATTTTGCCAGCAGCAGGTCGATCTGAAGCATGGCTTCGTAGCTGTGAGAAAACTGAGGCTCCATCTGCGCCACCTGAGAGGAAAACGCCGACAGAATGCGGGTGATCTCCTCCTGCTCCTGTGCGCGCAGCTGCATGATTTTGGCATTGGCTTCCACCACAGCGGTAGGTTCCACAAAAATGGTGGCTCCCGTGGAGGAGACGTCATGGATGACCCCGCCGATTTCTCCGCGGTACTCGGCCCGGACAGGAACGACATAACGACCGTTTCTCAGCGAGACAACGGCATCCTGCAGGAACTTGTTGGTCGTGGAATTTTTGATGATATTGTCCAGTTTGGTCCGGATGGAGTCCTCCGTCGCCCGAATTTTGCGGCGAAGATCCCGCAGCGTGGCGCTGGCAGTGTCCGCCATCTCTTCCGGTGAAAGGATGGACTCGCTGATCTGACGCTCCAGAACCGGCTCCGGACTCAGCGCATAAAAGAGGTCATCCACCGGTAGCATGTCGTGGTCGGACATGCCATACCACTGGGTCAGACCCGAGAAGTTACGCAGAGCCGCCGCCACCTCCAGCAGCTCTCCCATAGACAGGATACCGCCTTTGACTGCATGAGCGGCAATGCGGCGGACGTCTGAGACAGCGCCGAAGCGAGGGCTGCCGTTTTTGATCAAAAGAGAGTTGATCGCATTGGTCTGGGAAAGCGCCCAGCGCTCCTCTTCCGGAGAGGTGTACGGTTCGAGGGCCTCCATCATTTCCTTGGTTTCCCGGCATGCGCAGAGCTGTACAGCACGGGCGATGACTTTATCCAGTTCCAGTGTGACACGGTAAGCTGTTTCCATGTAGTTTACTCCGATATGACTGATTTTAGAAAGTCCAGGCTTTTGAGTCCCTGTTCCAGATGCGCAAGAAGATAGCGCTCCACCGCCGCACCAAGCAGACGCTGGCTGTGGGGAGAAAGGGTAAAGCCAAACAGTTTTTTATCCTCGGCAAGACAAATATGCCGCAGGGCATACAGTGCTCCGGTATCCAGGTTTGGTGTGCAGCGCACTTTTGCCGCGCAGTCGCTGCACAAAAGGGTTCCCTCTTCGGGGTCAAGATAAAAGCCGCCCCCTTCGTACTTTCCGCAGGAGGCACAAGCCAGAATCTGCGGCATGTACCCCGAAAGGGTGAGTGCACGCATCTCATAAATAGCCTTGATCTGGCGAAGCGGATGTTTGCATTCGCTGATCATATACAGGCAATTGAGCAGCAGACGCAGATGCTCCTGGGATTCCGGCGGTGCCGGTGAGAGTGCTACTGCAATCTCTGCAAGATACATGGCAAGCGCCATGCCCTCCACGCTCTGTGCAAGGCCGTGGAATACCCGCTTGACCTGAGCACTGTCGACAAAATAGCTGGAGCGCCCATGGGTGAGAACAAACTCCGAATAGCAGAACAGACCACACGCACTGAACAGTTTGTTTTTCAGCCGCAGACTTCCTCGTGCGGAAGCCGATACCACGCCAAGATCAGGGGTCAGAAGGGTCAGAATCTGGTCCGCCTCCCCCACTTTGACTTGCCGTAGCACAAGCCCCGTCGTTGCTGTCTGTTGCATAGGTGTCCTTCCCGGGCGACGCATCCGTGGCATGCTGATGCGTCTTGTAATCCAAATAATAATAGATGTTGCCTGTTTCGGCAAACAATTTCCAGGGATCGTCCGCTCCGCCCATGAAATGCATATCCGGCCCCTCTTTCCATAGTGATTGTACCGTTCATTGTACGGCGTCTGCTATGGAAATGTTGTCCAACCGGGTCGCAGGTTTATATTTCTAATTTTGGAATATTTTGTAAATTACGGCTTGGCGAATCCCAGGTTATCAAGCTGGCGCTCATTGTCACGCCAGTCTTCCCGGATTTTAACCCAGCACTGTAAATTCACTTTGGTACCGAGCAGTTCTTCACAGTCGGTACGCGCAGCAGAGGCAATCTTTTTGAGCATCTGGCCGCCCTTGCCGATGATCATACCCTTGTGGCTTTTGCGTTCACAATAGATTTCTACCGAAATATCAACCAGATCTTTGTCCGGCCGCTCTTTGAAAGACTCCACCGTCACAGCAATGCCATGGGGAATCTCATCGCGGAGGAAGAGCAGCGCCTTCTCCCGGACAAGTTCCGCGACCAGCTCTTTCTCGGGCAAATCGGTATACGCGTCATCGTCAAAATAGTGAGGCCCCGGACTGCCATATGGTTTGAGAATGGAGAAAATCTCGTCACAGCCCGTGCCGTCTCTTGCAGAGAGAGCAAGCACGCGGTCAAAAACACCGAATTCTTCGATTTTTTTCTTCCGGGCTTCCAGCGCGGCAAAATCAGAGAGCAAGTCCACCTTGTTGACAACGGCAATCGCAGGCCCCGCCTTGCGGAGCGCCTCCACCATGGTGAGCTCCGACTCAGTGAAATCTCCCGCCGGCTCAAACAGCATCAGTGTAACGTCCACATCCGCTAGGCTGGCAGATGCGGTCTGGGTCATGCGGGCATCCAGCTTGTTGCGGGGTTTATGGATACCGGGGGTATCCATAAGGACATACTGCACAGGTCCTTTTGTCACGATTCCCATAATGCGGTTACGGGTAGTCTGGGGCTTTTGTGTAACAATTGCGACCTTCTCCCCTACCAGCCGGTTGGTCAGGCTGGATTTGCCCACATTGGGACGGCCGACCAAAGCAACAAACACGCTGCTGGTCATTTCAGGTTCATTCTTTTTTGTCGGCATCAGACAACCCTTTCTTTTGAGAAGATCCGCCGAAGCGGAAAATAAACAAATAGGCGATGACAAAGGAAATCAAAACGGCCGCCGTGGCCCAAGGGCTGACGGTAACCGCTGCCCAGAGTTTTTGCAGCCGTTCCGGCTGTAAAAACAGGAAGCCTCCCACACACAGCGCTCCTACTGCTGTCATCAGTACGCCGCCGGCCGCCATGTCCTTGGCTGCTCCGGCGCTCCACCAATGGGAAGTGTCAGGCTTGTCCACCGCACGCTCCACTGCAGAATTCATCAGTTCTGCCTGAATAACAGAAAAAATGCATAATGAAACCAGCGCAAGTTCAACAGCATCCAAACTGGCAATGGCCGCTGCCGCAAAGGCGTACACAGCCGTGCACAGGTGGAACCGGAAATTGCGCTCTTCCCGTATGGCCGCCCAGATACCGTTCCAGGCATAGATAAAGCCGCGTCCGAAACGCTTGAGATCAGACCTCATCGCTAGTATAGGATACGGTGCGCGGCAGACCCAGCTGCACCAGAACAGCCTCCTCTTTTTCGCGCATACGTACAGCTTCCAGACCGCTGGCCTCATGATCGTACCCCAGCAGATGAAGCATCGAGTGTACGGTCAGGTAGGCAACTTCCCGCTGCAGAGAATGTCCATAAAGTTCCGCCTGCTCCATGGCACGTTCCATGGAAATGACAATATCGCCCAGAATCTTGCAGCCGTTGTCCTCGTCGATGTCATAAACACCGTTTTCCCCCATCGGGAAGCTGAGTACATCGGTGGGCATATTTTTGTTGCGATATTGGGCGTTGAGCTCGGCAATGCGGGCGTTATCCACAAAGGTCACGCTGATCTCGGCAGAACCTTCAAATTTTTCAAATTCCAAAACTGCGTTGCAGCTGCGGCGGATCAAAATTCGCAGACCGGACGGGATCTTGACCGCATTCTGAGAATTGGTGATGAGCACTTTATTGGACATAGGGCTAAGTTCCTCCTTCGGTTCAAATTCACCTGATATTTACTTATTCTCTTTTTGGGGCTGTTTTTGTGCAGCCCTTTCATACGCTTTTACAATTTGCTGAACCAGACGGTGACGGACAACGTCCTTGTCCGTCAGATGCACCTGTGCAATACCGTCTACGTCGCGCAGCACCTGCAGCGCGTCCACAAGTCCGCTGCGGGCCTTGTCCGGCAGATCAATCTGTGTTACGTCACCAGTCACAACAACTTTGCTTCCCACACCCATACGGGTCAGGAACATCTTCATCTGTTCCGGGCTTGTATTCTGCGCCTCATCCAGAATGATAAAGGCATCATCCAAGGTGCGTCCGCGCATGTAGGCAAGCGGCGCGACCTCAATCATCTGCTTTTCTACCAGTTTCTGGAACGTCTCCGCTCCCAGAAGATCGAACAGACCGTCATACAGCGGCCGCAGATACGGATCCACCTTGGTTTGCAGATCACCGGGCAAAAATCCCAGCTTTTCACCGGCTTCCACCGCGGGACGCGTCAGGATAATGCGGCTGACATCCTTGCTTTTGAATGCCTTGACCGCCATGGCAACGGCCAGATACGTTTTGCCGGTACCAGCCGGACCTACACCAAAGGTAATGGCATGGGTGCGGATGGCTGCCAGATATTCTTTCTGGCCCAGGGTTTTGGGATGAATCGGCCGTCCTTTGGCGGTGACGGCAACAAAATCGTCGTTCAGCTCGCGCAGGCGCTTCTCTTCTCCCCCGCGTGCCAGACTGATGCAGTAGCGGACCGTCTGCTCTTCCAGCGGTGTATGATTTTGCAGTAAGGTTGCCATTCCGTCCACTGCATGGATCGCGGCCGCGACATCTTCGGGTTCGCCACTGAATTTCAGCGTCGATCCGCGGCATACCGCGGTGACGTGAAATGCATTTTCCAGCATGCGGATGTTCTCATCGCAGCTGCCAAAAATTGCAGCGGCCAGCTCAATGCTGTCCAAATCGACCCCTTTTTCCAACCGTCATATCACTCCTAGCATACTACTCTTAATCAGAATTATAGCACAACTTTTGGCAAAAGAAACTGTGAATAATGCACAAAATTTTTGCTTGTCATGTGTTCAATATCCAATAGAGGCTCAGGCCTGCGGCGGATCAAGAGGCTGTGCCTGACCAGCTTGCGCAATATCTGCACAGAAAACGTACTCTGCGCGGCAAATTACCCCATTCTCCCCATCGGTATACTGAAAGCTCTGCTGCTCAATCCTGGCATCCGGATATTGCTGCAGCAATTGCATCGTACACTGACGGCGTGCCAGAGCCTGGGCCGTCTCATTGGAATAGTGCAGATTGACGGTTTCCATGGTGCGCTGCTCCACAATACGCAGGCATCCGGGAAGAGCAATGCGTCCGAGTTCCAGCGGGACCCAGCTGGTAGTGGTTTCCGTATCGGAAGCATCTTCCTGACCCGATGCTGACAAGGGAATTTCAAAGCCCAGAAGATATAGGGTCTGAAAGTCGCAGACCTGTCGCGTCAAAACAGATGTTGGAACCTCATAGAGCTGCTGTGCGCTGTATTGCCCTCTGACCCGGCCGATCACGCTGCCGGAGGCGCTTTGCGTTACCGGCACACCATCCCGGTCGAAACGTTCCGCCGCTGCAAGCAGCTGCCCTTTGGCCACCAGCTGTCCGGGCTGAACCTGCGAAAAGCCGCTTTCCACCTCGATGAGAACGATCTCTGCATCCGCGGAAGCGTATAACGCTGTTTGCTCGGTGACCTGGCGGATCTTTTGCTGCTGCATAGGGGTAGACTCCACAAACAGACATCCTCCAGAAAAGTTGATGCCGACCCAGCCGAAAAATTCCGGCTGGGACTCCAGCGCCTGACTCGCCTGACGGAGCAGCTCCTGCGTGACTTTTGTTCCCTCCCGCAGCCCGGTTTTATCCAGAAGAAACCGGACGGTTTCGGCCTGATCGGCGGTCAGCGAGCCGAAATCAATAACCCACACAAATCCGGACAAGAAATGTACAAGGATAAAAAACAGCGCAAGCCCAAGTACAATGCCTGGACGCTGCCACAGTCTTGCTGCCGTATGACCGGGCCCCTGCTTTTCTGTGATGGAAAGGGTCAGCCCGTATTTGCCGGCAAGATTTTCAAGACGAGGCCAGTCACGCCCCAAAAGGGTTGCGGAATATCCCTCTGGGTTGCTGCTGATCTGCCGCAGGCGGATTCCCTGGGCTGCGGCAGGCGCAAACATTCTGTATGCATTTTCGCCGTGCACGGAAACACGGATGCGGTCCAGCGCACGAAACTCATGTCGAGCCATCCTGCCCCTCCCATTTGCGCAAGAAATCCATACGGCTGATTTTTCCGGTCACGTTCAGTCTGCGACCGGAAAAAGATTCTATCCGCAAGGTTTGCCCATAAAATGTAATAACGAAATGTCCCATATCCAGGCTGAGTCGCTCCGGAGTAAAATCCAGCACCCTGCGGCAGCCGTCCGTCAAAACGGAGCCGCCGCGAATCTGCAGTTCCGGCAGACGGTAAAAGGACTCCGCCGGCTGCTCAAACAGACTTTTAACGGGAATTCCGGAACTTCTTTTTCGGGATGTGGAGCGCAGCCGGTATCGTTTCATCGGGCACTTCTCCTTCCTGCCGGAATGCCGGCCCTGGTTTGACACACTCCAAATATAGTACTTCGGAGGCGAGGATATGATACCAAAGCATTTGGGGCAGCGCCTGGTATTGCCCGCAGCGGCAGTGTACGGAGTTTTTCTGCTTTGTGTTCCACAAGCGGCGGCGAAAGGTTTCACAGAGGGTCTTGTCCTGTGTACAGAAAGCCTTTTGCCCACATTGTTTCCGTTTTTTGTGGTCAGCAGCCTGATCCTCCATGCCCCGGGAAATGAATTTCTTGCAAAACCGCTGGCTCCCCTGACCCGGCAATGCGGGATACAATGCCGTCAGGCTCCAATGATTCTGCTGCTTTCCTGGGTGGGCGGTTACGCGGTCTGTGCCCGTCTCATCGGTGATGCGCTGAACCAGAAGACACTCTCACACCGGCAAGCCCAGATTTTGCTGATACTGGGTTGTTGTTCCAGCCCCGGATTTGTGATCGGAAGTGTCGGCGGGCTGATGCTGGGGAATGTACGGTTGGGAGTACTTCTTTACTTTCTACAGCTGGCAGCCAATCTGCTGTCGGCGGCAGTTTTATGGGGAATGCTTCACCCTGCTTCGGCGAACAGCGGAACCTGCGAGAGAAAAGCGAATACAGAACATTCGCTCTCTCTTCCAAAGGCAATCTCCGACGCAGTGGACAGCTGCCTGTCGGTATGCGGATGCGTTCTGTTCTTTCGGGTGGGCGCATCCGTGATCTCCACACTTTTTTCGGAAAAACCGGCGCTGTTTGCCATTGTCTGTGGTGCGCTGGAAATCACCTCGGGATGTGATACCTTTGCCCAGTTAGGCGGCGCCACGGCGTTATATGGAATCTGCTGCTGTTTGAGCGGTCTTGGCGCATCGGTTTACGCCCAGATCCGGTATCTCGGCGGCAAGGATCTCCCGGTGCGGGTATTTTTCCTTTCCCGCCTGTGCAATGCCGTGTTCTTATGTGCCGGGGTCAGACTGTGCACGCTTGTCCTGCCGGGAACCGCACCGGTATTCACTTCCCTTTCCCAGCGTGTCATCGTCACTTCCCGCCTGTCCTGGGACACTGTGATCGTATTGTTTGCTTTCCTGTTCAGTGCGCTTTACAAACTTCACAGGAAAAATTATAATTGTAAATAGTGTTGGGTTAGCATGTTTGCAGCCCGGAATCCGGTCGAAGGGGAACAACAGATGTTTAAAAAGAAATTATACGGTACTAAAATTGCACCTGCTTGTTCATACTGTCAGTATGGAACGCCTGCATCCGACCGCAAGATGATTTTCTGCAAGCGGCGTGGTGTAGTTTCGCCGTATTATTCCTGCCGCAAATTCAAGTACGACCCGCTGATGCGCGTGCCGCGACGTCAGGAATTGCCGCAGCTCGACCCGAACGACTTTACTCTTGACTGAAAAGGACGTGCCGCATGAACAAGCCCCATTTTTTCCCTCCACCACAGCGCAAACGCCTGGTTGCCGCAGTGGGACTTTTGTTGCGGATCTCAGTCATTCTGGTGATGGTGGCACAGATATTCAACCGGAACTTCGAGAATGTTTTTCTCTGTGTGCTGACTCTGGTGCTTTTTGCCGTCCCCACGATTTTGGAACGCCGCCTCAGCATCGAGCTGCCGGGCACCCTGGAAATCATTGTGCTGTTATTTATCTATGCGGCGGAAATTCTCGGGGAAATTCAGGCGTTTTATGTGCACATTCCGAACTGGGATACCATGCTTCATACCATGAACGGCTTTCTGTGCGCGGCAATCGGCTTTTCGCTGCTGGATATCCTCAACCGGAACGAGAAAGTCAAGTTTTCGCTGTCCCCGCTTTACCTTGCCATCGTTGCATTTTGCTTTTCCATGACGGTAGGTGTGCTGTGGGAATTCTTTGAAGGAACCATGGATGCCTTCTTCCATCTGGATATGCAGAAAGATACTATTGCGAACAGCATTGGTACTATCCTGCTGGATCCGACCGGAGGAAATCATCCGGTTGTAATTTCCGGCATTACTGATGTGATCGTGGTACAGGCGGACGGCACGCAGACTGCTCTGGGCCTTGGAGGTTACCTGGATATCGGGTTGATGGATACGATGGAAGATCTGTTTGTCAACTTTATCGGAGCGTTTGTGTTTTCTGTGATCGGCTATTTTTATGTGCGCAGCCGTGGTCAGGGCCGGTTTGCCCGACGCTTCATTCCGATCATCCGCAGCGAAGATCCTGATGAAACAGCGAGCGGCCCCCTTACTGGGACAGGAAAAGATTCTCCCCAAAAATCCTGAAAAAAGCTGTGCGGTATTTTCATATCGCACAGCTTTTCTTTTGCTATGAAACTGCCATGGAACGAGAAAGAAAGATCCCGGCATACAAAAGACCGCACGACAAAATGCCGTGCGGTCTTCTGGAGCTAGAAACGTGACTCGAACACGCGACCTGCTGATTACGAATCAGCTGCTCTACCAACTGAGCTATTCTAGCATGTCGGACGTTTGCCGCTCCAGCGGCAAACGCGACAACATATAGTATAACGGATTTTTGTGAGAAGTCAAGGGCAAAAGAAAAATAATCGCAAAATGCGGTATTCTGCCTTCCATGCCCCGTTTGCCGGTCAGCAGCTCATTTCCGCAATTTCGTACAGCAGTTTTTCAGAAGCATCCCAGCCCAGGCAGGGGTCGGTGATGGATTTGCCGTAAATATGCTCGGATACATCCTGGCGGCCAGGCTAGATGTAACTTTCAATCATAACACCCTTGACCAGATTGCGGATATCCGCAGAGACCTCACGGTTATGCATGACTTCCTTGACGATTCTTACCTGTTCCTGATATTGCTTGTCCGAGTTGGAATGGTTGGAATCGATGATGACCGCCGGATTTTTCAGGCCCATCTTGTTGTACATTTCCAGAAGGCACTGAACATCCTCATAGTGATAGTTGGGCTGGCTGACGCCCCGCTTGTTGACACCGCCGCGGAGAATGGCATGGGCCAAAGGATTGCCGGAGGTTTCCACCTCACAGCCGGCGTAGGCAAAATGCTGGGAGTGCTGTGCCGCATAAATGGAGTTGAGCATGACCGAGAAGTCACCACTGGTGGGATTCTTCATACCGGTAGGGACATCAAATCCGCTGGCAGTCTGGCGATGGTGCTGGTCCTCCACCGAGCGGGCACCAATGGCAACGTAGGAGAGCAGATCCTCCACGTACCCCCAGTTTTCGGGGTAGAGCATTTCGTCGGCGGCAGGCAGGCCGAACTCCTCAATCGAACGCATCTGCAGACGGCGGATGGCGATAAGTCCGGCAACCAGATCAGGTCGCTCCTCCGGGTTGGGCTGGAAGGCAATGCCTTTGTAGCCGTCACCATTGGTGCGGGGCTTATAGGTATAAATACGAGGTACGATCACCAGGCGATCCTTCACCTTTTCCTGCACACGCGCCAGCCGGCCGACGTAATCACAGACGGCCTCCTCATTATCTGCAGAGCAGGGGCCAATCACGACCAGAAACTTGTCGGACTTGCCGGTAATGATATCCTGTACAGCCTGATCCTTTTCCTTCTTGATCTGCTTTGCACGCTCGGACAGCGGATAGCGCTCACGGATTTCAGCCGGGGTCGGCAGTTTTTTCAAAAACGAAAAGCTCATTTGCAATCAACCTTTCCAAACATCGATTGGGAACATATGTCTCCCACTCCCGTGCGAAACAACTCAACACCACATTTTCCCGGGTCTTGCCACGCACAACCGCATAATCATGCAAATACAGACGACATATTGTATAAATCCCATATAATAATATATCGCACGCCCCGCAATGTCAACCGAGATCAGCCCCGCATACGGGCTGCCGTGAATTTTGAAGGGCTCTTCATTAAAAGCTTTCAAAAAAGAGGACGGCGCACCTGCCGTCCTCTTTTTTATGAAAGTGTCATTGACAACTTATCCGTTACGGTTTGACGCGGAACTCTTCCTCACAATACACGCAGCGGTAGCGTCCGCTGGGCGTCAATTCGAAAATATGATCGCAGCCTTCCTCAATGGCGGTAATGCAGCGGGGATTCTTGCACTTGATCACATTGACCAGGCGCTTGGGTAGATCAGGCCGGATCTTTTTGGCAATATGGCCGTTTTCAATGCAGGTGATGCTGATCTGCGGATCCAGATACCCCAGCACATCAAAGTTGATCTTGCTGATGTCCCCTTCAATTTTGATGATGTCCTTCTTGCCGCTTTTCTGGCTACGGACATTCTGCAAAAGTGCCACACTGGCATCGGGCAGTTTTTCCAGCTCCATCAGATGATACAGCGCCATGCCGGTGCCTGCGGTGATATGGTCAATGACAACTCCGTTTTGAATCTCGTCTACTTTCAGCATTCGAACGCAACCTCCCCTGTCAGCGGGTCTTTCAGACCCAGCAAAGTCATAATCAGAGCCATACGGATATAGACACCGTTTTGAACCTGCTCAAAATATGCTGCGCGCGGATCGTTATCCACATCGAGAGTGATCTCATTGACGCGGGGCAGCGGATGGAGTACCGCCATATCCTCCCGTGCCAGGCCCAGCTTGGCCTCGGTCAGAATGTAGCTGTTTTTGAGGCGGACATAATCTTCCTCATTGAAGAAGCGCTCTTTCTGAACCCGAGTCATGTAAAGAATGTCCAGATCAGGCAGGGCATCTTCCAGGCTGCGTACTTCCATGAACGGGATATTCTTGGGTTCCAGGAACTCATGGATGATGTAATCGGGAACACGAAGTTCTTCCGGCGAGATCAGGATGAATTTCATTCCCTCACAGCGGGCCAGGCTCTTGATGAGCGAATGGACCGTACGGCCGAACTTCAGGTCTCCGCAGAAACCGATGGTCAGATTGTCCAGGCGTCCCTTGCGGCGGCGGATGGTGAGCATATCCAGCAGCGTCTGGGTGGGATGGCTATGTCCGCCGTCGCCGGCATTGATGACAGGAATGCGGGAATAGCGCGAGGCACGAAGCGGAGCGCCTTCCTTGGGGTGGCGCATGGCAGCAATGTCCGCGTAGCAGCTGATGACCCGAATGGTATCAGCTACCGTTTCACCCTTGGAAGCGCTGGACACCCCGGCATCCGGGAACCCCAGAACCTTGCCGCCCAGGTTAAGCATGGCCGCCTCAAAGGAAAGACGGGTACGGGTGGAGGGCTCATAGAACAGCGTCGCAAGCTTTTTGCGCGCAGCCACATCCTGATAGGCGGTGGGATCCTGGCGAATCCGGTCGGCCAGATCCATCAGGCGCAGGGACTCCTCCATTGTGAAATCCAGCGGGTCGATCAAATGTCTCATTTTTGACTGCTTCCCTTCGTTTTATGTTTTACATCATTTTGCGCACCATCGCAAAGTCGAAGAAATTGGTATAGTAGGTATAGCACCGCAGGATGGGACGGCACAGCCGCGAGTAGCAGGTTTCATCCAGCATGAGCAGCGCCTGACCTTCTCTCAGGCGCAGCAGACGGCGTACTGCGGCACCGCCCTCCACCGCGTGGATATGCGCCACCGTGCTGGTTGCCTGCTGGCCGGTGATCTCATACAGCAATTCAAAGACAGGACGGGAAAAATCTGCTTTTTCCAGTTTGCGGCCGCCAAACAACGCCAGCGGAATGATGTCGTTGGAATACAGCACCGGCATATCGTTGGCCAATACCCGGCGGCCGATGCGGACCACCGTATCCCCCGGCGCAATGCCGAAGCTTTTGGCCAGGCGTTCGTCGGCTTCCTCCTTCGTGACTTCCAGATTGTCGGACCGTGGCTGTTTTCCCTTGGCATAAATCATGCTGTAAAACTCCAGCTTGTGATCCATCCGGCTCTGCAGCATGACCACATCGCGGTTGACCACAGTGCCAATTCCGCGCACCCGCTCAATAAAGCCTTCCCGCTCCAGTTCACTCAGGGCGTCCCGTACCACCGTCCGGCTGACTCCCAGAGCGGCGGCCAGTTCCGTCTCTGCCGGAAGCCGGTCATGGCCTGCGTATAATCCGCTGCGCATTTCCTGCGCCAGACGCTCCACTACCCGGGCAGAGATCAGCTCTCCGCCCAGTCGGGTGCTGCTGTTGGATTCAGTTTGTTTCTTCATTGCACGCAGCTCCTTTCTCAGTGGATTCGATCTATTATATCACACTGTGTTTATTTTTCCAGCTTTTGTAACCAACTCTCTTCTGTCTCCGGAGTTCTGCCGTTTTCCCGGGCAAAGCGGCAGACGTCTGCCAGGCAGCATTTTTCACAGTAAGGCGTCGTTCTGGCTGTGCACACTTCACGGCCGTGATAGACCAGCCGGTGGCAGAAATCGCTGCCTTCCTCCGGCGGAATGATCTTCCAAAGTGCCATTTCCACACGGCGGGGATCCTTGATGCCATCCACCAGGCCGATCCGATTGCTCAATCGAATGCAGTGCGTGTCGGTCACAATGGCGGGTTTGCCGAAGACATCGCCCATAATCAGGTTAGCGCTCTTTCTGCCGACTCCCGGCAGTTTGAGAAGCTCCTCGAACGTCTGCGGGATGCCGCAATCGTATTGATCCCGCAGCATCCGCATGCAGGCAGAAATGTCCCTGGCCTTGCTGCGTCCCAGCCCGCAGGGACGGACAATCTCCTCGATTTCTTCGGGTGTGGCGGCAGCAAGGGCGGCGACAGACGGATACTTGGCAAACAGATCCTGAACCACCACATTGACGCGGGCATCGGTACACTGAGCGGCCAGACGGACCTCCACCAGAAGCTGCCACGCATGGTCATAGTCCAGCGTACACTCCGCCAGAGGATACTCCTTTTTCAGGCGTTCGATACAGATTTTCGCCAGTTCTTTTTTTGTCATTCCAGTTTTCACAATCCTCTCTTTGCCCACAGGCAATGCCGGGTCTGACATCATACTTCTTTTGTTGATTCTACCACGCCGCTGCGCTATAATGCAAGTAATGGCTTTGCCCGGCAAGCGGGCAGGATTTTCTGTTTACTGGAGGTGGCCGAGATCGAACCGTTAGCACAACGTCTGCGTCCCCGTAGCCTGGATGAAGTCTGCGGTCAACAGCATCTTTTGGGAAAAGACAAGGTGTTCCGCCGTACCATCGACAGCGGGCACATTCCCAATATGATATTCTATGGGCCTTCCGGTGTCGGCAAAACGACAGTTGCGGGGATCATTGCCCAGAACAGCGGGATGCATCTGCATAAACTCAACGGAACGACCGCTTCTACCAGCGATATCAAAGCAGTTTTATCCGACATTGGAACACTGGCCGGTGCGGGAGGCATCCTGTTATATCTGGATGAGATCCAGTACTTTAACAAGCGTCAGCAGCAAAGCCTGCTGGAATGCATCGAGCAGGGCACTGTGACACTGATTGCCTCCACCACCGAAAACCCATACTTCTACATTTATAATGCTCTGCTGTCCCGCTGCACCGTATTTGAATTCAAGCAACTTACCCAGGCGGATATTGCGCAAGGCATCAGCAACGCGGCCCGACGCATTGCTCAGGAGCAGGGACACCCCTTGGAAATCGAACCGGATGCCCTGCAATACTTGGCACAGAGCGCGGGTGGCGATATGCGCAAGGCATTGGGCAATATGGAGTTTGCCGTCACGGCAGCCCCAGCCGACTCCGAGGGGCACCAGATTGTCACTCTGGACATGGTGCAGCAGGTTGCCAAGCACACGGCAATGCGCTACGATAAACTGGGCGATGATCATTATGATATTGTCTCGGCCTATCAGAAGTCGATGCGCGGCTCTGACCCGGATGCTGCCCTGCACTATCTGGCACGGCTCCTGGAGGCCGGCGACCTCGTTTCCGCCTGCCGCCGCCTGATGGTCTGCGCCTGCGAGGATGTGGGGCTTGCCTACCCACAGATCATTCCCATTGTCAAGGCGGCTGTGGACGCGGCCAATATGCTTGGCCTGCCGGAAGCCCGCATCCCCCTTGCCGATGCAGTGGTCCTGGTAGCCACAAGCCCCAAATCCAATTCTGCCTATAACGGAATCAATCAGGCCATGGCCGACGTCAAGGCAGGCCGCAGCGGACCGATTCCCCGGCAATTGCAGAACAAGCATTTTGACGGCGAAGATGCCCTGGTCAAAGGGCAGAACTATAAGTACGCCCACAACTTTCCGAACCACTGGGTGGACCAACAGTATCTCCCCGATGTGCTTAAAGATGTACACTACTATACATTTGGGGACAACAAGACCGAACAGGCCGCTGCAAACTACTGGGCAAGAATCAAATCCCAGCGATAAAAGTTGTAAAGAATGTAAATTTTCGAAAAGTGTATTTTTATCCCTATTGTTTTTGTGGGGAAAAAGCGGAGCGGTGTTTCCTGCCGGCAGGAAATGCCACTCCGCTTTCTATATCGCGAGAAAGGTTCCGACTCTCGGTCTGAAATCCGATGGCAACGGCAAAAAGACGATGACTATGCTCTTTGGCAGGCACACGGTTTACACAGCCCACCCTTTTCTCCGCTTTAGAGTTGTAAAATCTGATAGTTTGAAAGCGAGTAATTCTCCCCTGGATTACTGCATTTCAAAAATGATACAAGATTCAACTAAAATACATAGAATTATACACTTCATACATTTTTGAAGAGAACACCCGAAAACTCCATTATCGTTATTTCGTTGTTTATTGAAGATAAAAAATGTATTTTCACAATATTATCACATCTAACAATGTTGACAAATACATTGCAGATTATTACAATGCAATTAGATTTATTGCGTTGCGTTATTTTCTTATTTATTTTTGCTTCCAATTTCCAGACAAAGGTTGGAAAAGTGGACTATATAAAGGTATCAGAAAAACAACGGAAAAGGAGATTCCCCATGCGGTATTCACATCAGCGCGAATTGATTTTGAAGGAAGTTCTGGCCCGCACCGATCACCCCACTGCGGAGCAGATCTGCACTTCCCTGCGGGCGGTTTGCCCCCGGCTCAGCCTGGGCACGGTGTATCGTGACCTGAATACGCTGGTCGCCATCGGCAAGGTGCGCCGCGTATCCATTCCCGGAGAGGCAGATCGTTTTGACGGTGAACTGGGAAGCCATCAGCATATGTTCTGCCGCAAATGCCGCAAGGTCATCAGCTTGCCCATCCCTGCCGATCATCTGGAACACCTCGTTATGGATTGCCCCGGTATTGAGGTTGAGAATTACTCCCTCACCGTATTCGGCCTCTGCTCAGAGTGCGCCAAAACCGAATCTTGAAGGAATCTCTTCCATCCAGTCTGAAACGCCGTTTTTTCACCATTGTGTGAGGGAACGGCGTTTGTTTTTATGCCGTACGTCTGAATCGCCCGGGCACTGCTCTGCCATAACATCCTTTTCCGGTGCATATATTTGCTTCGGGAGGTGTTGCCTTTGCTCAGAATCCTTGGCCTTATCCTGGTAATGTGCATATGCTTCTTATTGCCAATGCTGGCTTTACGGGAAGAGAACGATCCGCCCGCTTCAACTGCAGAGCCTTTCTTTACGGATTTTCCCTCTCCGTCTCCAGCTGTGCAAACAGATGCCCCGAATTTTTCCTACCGTGCAGTGTGGATCTCCTATCTCGAATGGCAGCAGATGGACTTCACCTCGGAGGATGTGTTTGAAGCGCAGGTTGCTGATTTGTTTGCGAATTGTGCGGACATCGGGCTGAATGTGGCAATCGTACAGGTGCGTCCCTTTGGGGATGCTCTCTATCCCAGTGAGCTGTTTCCATTCAGCCATCTCTGTACCGGTACACAAGGGCAGGATCCGGGATTTGATCCCTTGGCAATCCTTGTGGAGCAGGCCCACCACCATGGAATGGAAATTGAAGCGTGGGTCAATCCGTACCGTCTCCAAAGCGGCGGAATTCCTGGCCGGCTTTCTCCCGACAGCCCGGCCGTACTGCACCCGGATTGGGTCAAAGAAGCAAACGACGGGCTGTGGCTGGATCCCACCAACGAGGAAGTACAAGCTTTCCTCACGGACGGTGTTCAGGAATTATGTGAAAACTATGCCATAGACGGAATCCATTTTGATGATTATTTTTATCCCTCTACAGATCCGTCATTTGATGCGGAAAGCTATGCAGAATACTGTTCGGACGGAGGCGCCCTCTCGCTGGAAGACTGGCGAAGAGAGAATGTCAATACTCTGGTGGCGGCCTGCTACAATGCGGCGCATTCCTGTGCGGTGCGTTTCGGAATTGCTCCACAGGGCAATCTACAAAACAACCGCGATGTCCAGTACAGCGATGTGCAGCGCTGGCTCGCCGAACCGGGATTTGTGGATTACCTGATGCCTCAGATGTATTGGGGACTGACCTGGGCAAACGACGGGGATGACTCCGCCGCGCTGGGCGACTGTCTTTCCCAATGGCTGGCGCTTCCCCGTTCGGAAGAGGTCGACCTGTATGTTGGTCTGGGTGCCTACCGAATCGGAGATGGTGACGGTTCCGACGGATCTCGGGCGGAATGGAACAGTGGTCATGCACTGGGGGACCAAATCCGCTTTCTTGCAGAAAAACAGATTTCCGGATTTGCACTGTACCGGTATGACTCCCTTTTCAATAATACTTGCTGGTCGGATCTTGCCGGTCGGGAAGTCTCTGCTCTTCGCGAACTGTTGGCGTAAAATGTGATCCCCAAAAATGTCTGACCGTGACAACAAATTGCATTTCTGTCAAAGCTGTGTTAGACTCGATTATACACAAAGTCTAACTGGATTGGAGGTTCCTGATCCCATGGTAATCCGCTGGAATGTAACGATTCCGGAACTGACAGGTCAGCAGCCGCGGACGGCATATGTATATCTTCCTACTTGCTACGATTCGCAGCCGGAAAGGCGTTTTCCTGTTCTGTACATGTTTGATGGACACAATGTTTTCTTTGACAGTGATGCCACTTATGGCAAATGCTGGGGCATGAAAGAGTATCTGGATTATACCGATACCCCTTTGATCGTGGCGGCAGTAGAATGCAATCACGGTGCCAACAACGAGCGCCTGTCCGAATATTCGCCCTATGATTTCCGCAATCCCCGCTTTGGGAAGGTAAAAGCCGCCGGACGGCAGACCATGGAATGGTTTGTCAACAGCTTCAAGCCGGAAATCGACCGCAATTACCGGACCCTCCCGGATCGCAGACACACATTCATTGCAGGCAGCTCTATGGGCGGTCTGATGAGCCTGTATGCAGTAACAGAGTATAACCGGGTATTTTCCCGTGCCGCGGCCCTCTCCCCCTCTCTGTGGGTCTCACCCTCGGGTCTGGCCCAGACCATCGCCGAGGCGGACATCACTGCCGGAAGCGTTGTATATATGGATTACGGCGCAAGAGAACTTTCCCACCATGAGGCCATGCGCGCCGAATTCGGGAAAGTCGCCAATCAGTTGCTGATGCGCCGCATTCTTCTGACCACCCGCATCGTTCCGGGCGGTGAACATTGCGAGGCCAGCTGGGAAAGACAGCTGCCGTTCTGTATTCCTGCATTGATGTACGGCCTTTGATTTCTTTACCATACCGGACAAATAATCTTGCAAATCGTGCCTTTGAATCGGATTTTGATATGCAAAAAGTGCCTGTTTTCGAACATTCTCTTTGCAAAGAGAAATTGGCGATGCTATAATAAGAATGTAAATCACGGCGTCACGATGTTGGCTGCGCCGCAATCTGATCGGAGGTACATATATGGACATTTTTGAAACATTTGAGACTCGTTTGAAGCAGAATCCTCGCACGATCGTTTTTACCGAAGGCACCGATCCCCGTATCCTCAGCGCGGCCAGCCGTCTGCTTGCCGATGGTACGCTGAATGTCATCCTGCTTTCGGCTCCTGCGGACGTGGAGAAGGCCGCTGCTGAAGCCGGTTTCGATGTGAGCAAGGCAACTGTGATCGATCCTCTGTCCTATCCCGAGATGGACGAGATGGTCGCACAGATGGTTGCCCTGCGCAAAGGCAAGATGACCGAAGAACAGTGCCGTGCTGCACTGACGCACAGCAATTACTTCGGCACCATGCTTGTCAAAATGGGTAAGGCTGACTGCCTGCTGGGCGGTGCCACCTACTCTACCGCCGATACGGTTCGTCCTGCACTGCAGCTGATCAAATGCCGTCCCGGAATCAAGTCGGTCAGCTCCTGCTTCATTCTGATGCGCGGCGATGAACGTCTGGCCATGGGTGACTGTGCCATCAATATTGATCCTTCCGAGGATGAAATCGTAGAGTCCACCATCGAAACGGCTCACACTGCCGAGATCTTCGGCATCGACCCCCGCGTTGCCCTGCTGAGCTACTCCACCTTCGGTTCCGGTAAGGGTGAGACCGTTGACAAGATGCGCAATGCAACCGCTCGTGTCAAGGAACTGGCTCCCGATCTGAAGGTTGACGGTGAGCTGCAGTTCGACGCAGCCGTCGCCCCTGAGGTCGGCCAGCTAAAGGCTCCCGGCAGCAAGGTTGCCGGCTATGCCAACACCTTCATCTTCCCCAACATCAACGCAGGCAACATCGGCTACAAGATCGCACAGCGTCTGGGCGGCTATGAGGCTTACGGCCCCATTCTGCAGGGTCTGAACGCTCCCATCAACGATCTTTCCCGTGGCTGCAACGCGGATGAGGTCTACAAGATGGCACTGATCACCGCTGCTCTGATCTGATTTTGCTACAGTAAAAGAAAAAGGCTCCGACCAAAGAGTGTCGGGGCCTTTCTTTGATAATTGCCAAAAAAGCAGGGCGTTCCAATTGTGGAACGCCCTGCTTTGTCAGTTATTCAGTCGAATGGAATCAGCCCTGGTAATCAACGGTGACGTTGGTAACAGTGGGCGTAACATTGACATCGGAGCTGTCATCGATGACCAGAGTGCCATCAACGATCTCAGCGAACATGGTATCGTACTGCTCCTGAGTGAACTTGGTGAACTTGGAAGTCTCCATCGGCAGGCCGACGCAATCTTCAGCAGCACCCAGCTTAGCTTCAACACCGGCGTAGGTCTCGCTCCAGGTCCAGTCGTTGCTCATGCAATCGGTCAGAGCAACGTTGACGGAGTTGGCCAGAGCCTTCATGGCGGAGGTGATGACGAAATCGCCCAGGTTGGACTGGTCAACGTCAACGCCGATCATCTTGCCGTTGTTGGCTTCAGCAGCAGCTGCGCAGGAGTTGCCGACCTGACCGCCGCAGGCGAAGATGACCTGAGTGCCTTCGGTATACCAGCTGTCCATCTTGGTCTTGATCTCGTCGCTGGCACTGAAAGTGCCGGAGTACCAGTACTTGATGTTGACATCGCTGATGCCCATCTCTGCAGCCGCCTCATTGGCGCCCTGGACAAAGCCGTAGCCGTAACGGATAACGGCAGGAACTGCGATGCCGCCCAGGAAGCCCAGCTCGGTGTAGCCGTCGGTCACGGCAGCGTAACCGGCCAGATAGCCCGCCTGCTCCTCCTTGTAGGTAACCAGAGCAGTGTTGCTGGTAACGTACTGAGACAGATCATAATCATCCATGTTAAAGTCCGCAGCGCTGGTATCAACACCGCCGGCACCGAGCATGTCGGTCACAGCAACGTCCAGAGCCAGGAAGGAAACATCGGGATACTTGGTCTGAGCCTCATGCAGGGTGTTGGCAAACAGGTAGCCGGCCATGACCACGGCCTTGGCGCCGTCGTTGACAGCGTTATCAACCTGCTCCAGACGGGCAGCATCAGAGTCCTCAGTGGGACGATAGTAGTTGGCCTTCAGACTGTTGTTGGCGCAGAAGTCCTGAACGCCCTGCCAGGTGTACTGGTTGAAAGACTGGTCATCAATGTTGCCCACGTCCGTGATGAACGCAACATCGGTCTTTGCATCGGAATCGGTTGCGGCTGCCTCGCTGGTGGTACCAGTCGTGGTAGAGGCACCGGAATTCGAAGCAGAGGAATCATTGCTGCAGGCAACCAGCGAAAACGCCATGCTTGCTGCCATGACCAAAGCAAGAATCTTTTTCATGACTTGTGTTCTCCTTTGTTTTCAGGTAAATCAGAGACAAAATATCCCTGCCATACAAGTAGAAGTATAACGGTTTTTCGGCTCTTTTGCAATGAAAACGGGCATTACAAAAACATAACAAACTTTTGACACATATTTAATGATCAGTTCTGATAGTCGCAGGCCACATTGGGAGTCTGGGGCAGATTGGAAGGATCCGGATCGGAGTAGCGTTCCACCTTGACCGTGCCAGAAAGGATATCCAAATAGAGACGCTCGTACTCATCCTGAGAAAAGTCAATGAAATTCCACTGTGCCGTCGCCAGCCCCAGCGCGCCGACAGACACACCAAGGCGTTCGGTTTGTCCTGCCTGGTCGCCGTTCCAGCCTGCGCCGTCTGCGTAAAATTCATACAGCTGATTCTGGACCACCGTAGAGTAACGCTTGACCGCAGACCCGATCACCTGGCTGCCCAGATTGCTCTGGTTCCAATCGGCCGCAATGACATGCCCGCCGCTCTCCTGCGCGGCGGTGACGCAGCTCTGAGCAAGAGTTCCGCCACAGGCGAAAATCAGCTGGGTACCGTCGGCATACCAGCCGCTCATACGGGCAGAGATTTCCTCCGAGGCATCATACTGCCCGCTATACCAGATTTTGAGATAGACTTCCACGCCGTTATGCTCGGCAGCAGCCTGCGCTCCCTGCAAGAATCCGGTCCCGTAACGGACGATGCCCGGCAGCATATCCGCCCCCAGAAAACCGAGGCTGGTATATCCATCCGATACCGCTGCATAACCGGCCAGATAGCCGGCCTGCTCCTCACTGAACAGAACGCAGTGGGTGTTGGAGGCCGTGCTGTAACTGGAATAATCCTCACTGTGAGGTTCTCCATCCAACAACAGATAGCTGACCGTCGGATAATTGTTCTGAAGCTCGTACAGAGGAACTTCCATATCCTGTCCGGCACATACGACCAGTTCTGCACCGCTGGCAGCAGCCTGACGCAGGACATCCTCGTTGGCCTCCAGGCCTTCCCCTTCTGCCGTAAACAGCTGTGCCGTGTAGTTGAACGTGGCACAGAAATTCTGCACACCCTGCCAGAGCATGGCATTCATGCCGGTCTCCGCACCATCGGAATCAATGGCAAGTGCAATGGTGGTCCCACCGCCATCCAGCGGAGTCTCTGCATGTTCATCGGGTTCCAGCACGTAAGCAGCATCGTCCTGAAGGGCAGGCGAAGCAATAGTGGTGGAATCCTGTGCATTGCAGGCTCCGAATGTTATCACCATGGCCCCACACAATCCAAGGGACAAGAGTTTCTTAATCAAAACGTATCTCCTCAAATCTTAGAAAAAACAAACGCCGTGCGGCAAAAGTCCAAAATATGCTGCCGCTGCGGCAATGACCTTTCTAGTATGCCGTATCCGGCGTCTGTTGTCAACTGAGACCCGACACATCGGAATGTGCTTCCTGATATCCGGAATTCAGGACTCGAGATTCTTGGGTCCAAAGCCAAGGGGCAGCAGGTCCCCCAGTGTGCAGGTCTGGTAGTCCTCCTCGCTTTTCGCCAGGATCACCCGCAGACTGTTGCCGCCGAACTCAAACAGTGCCTGGCGGCAGACTCCGCAGGGACTGGTGGGAAGTGTATTTACCTGATTCTCCATACTTCCTACAATGGCAATTGCCTCAAACTCACGCTCGCCACTGCTTACCGCCTGGGCAAGAGCAGCGCGCTCCGCGCAGATGGTGGGGGAAAACGAGGCGTTTTCAATGTTGCAGCCGACATAGACCTTGCCGCTTTTTCCCAACAGGGCTGCGCCCACCTTGAAGTGGGAATACGGCGTGTAAGCATTTTCCCGCACGGCAAAGGCTGCACGGATCAGTTCCCTGTCCCCCATCACAGGGTCACCCCCAGTGCGACTTTCATCATGGCGGTAAAGCTGGTCTGGCGCTGTTCCGGAGTGGTAATCTCAGGGGAGACAAAACTGTCCGAGATCGTCAGCAGGCAAGCCGCACGCTTGCCAAGAACTTTGGCATTGTGAAAGAGGGCAAAACTTTCCATCTCCACCGCAACGCAGCCTTTTTCGTCACGCAAACGCTCCCAGTAGAGCGGCTTCTCGTCGAAAGGCTCGCGATAAAACACATCGCTGGAATGGATAACGCCCTCAATCAAAGGGATATTCTGGGCCGCCGCACTGGCACGCAGGGCATCATTGAGTTCCGCGTTGGGCAGCTGAATGTCATCAGGGTCGCCGGATTGGGTCCGGGCATAGCTGCTCTCGGAATAAGCTCCGGTCGCCAATACCACATCAAACAGGCGGGCCTTTTCGGTATAGGACCCGGCGGAACCGATACGGATAATGTTCTCGACTCCATACTGGGTGTACAGTTCGTAGGAATAAATGCCGATGGACGGCATGCCCATTCCGCTGCCCATCACGCTGACGGGATGGCCCTGATAGGTCCCAGTATACCCGAGCATCCCCCGGACGTCAGTGACGAGACGCGGATTTTCCAGAAAGGTATCCGCAATGAATTTGGCTCGCAGCGGATCGCCGGGCATCAGTACTGTGGGGGCAAAATCTCCGTTTTGCGCACGGTTATGAGGGGTAGACATCAATCATCTCTCCTTTTGGATACTTGCCGCCTGATGCGGCTGTTTTTCATGCATTCAGTATACCACATTTTGCTGCTTTGTGGTAAACTGAAACAAAGATTCCATGAGTTCTTCACCACTTCAAATCCGGGAGTCTTGGGAAAGGATATTCGCCATGAATCTGCCTACACACTGTGGTTTATGCCCGCGAAAGTGCGGCGCCGACCGCTCGGCGGGAGAAATCGGCCAATGCGGCGCGGGCGACCGGCTGCTTGTGGCGCGGGCTGCCCTTCACCACTGGGAGGAGCCCTGCCTGAGCGGACCACCCGATGCAGAAACCGGCAGCGGGACGATCTTTTTTACCGGCTGCCCGCTCAAATGCTGTTACTGCCAGAATTATCAGATCAGCCAGGAAGGCTTGGGCAAAGAGATCAGCCAACAGCGGCTAGAGGAAATTTTCCTGGAATTGCAACGAAAAGGAGCGCAGAATCTGAACCTGGTAACGGCGACGCAATGGCTGCCTTGGATAATTCCCGCACTGAAAAATGCCCGGGCTCGCGGGCTGCACATTCCGGTGGTCTACAACACAGGAGGCTATGAGCGTGTGGAGACGGTGCGCGCCTTGCTTGATGTAGTGGATGTCTGGCTCGCCGATTATAAATATGTGGATTCCGAACTTTCCGCGCAGCTTTCCCATGCGCCGGATTACAGTGAAGTATGCGAAGCAGCCCTCCGCCAGATGCTCCGGCAAACCGGAGCGCCTGTGTATAACGACCAGGGATACCTGACCCGCGGCGTGATCATCCGGCATCTGGTGCTGCCTGGCCATGCGGAGGACTCCCTGCGTGTCATTGAGCGGATGGCCGCGCTGAAGAAGGAAACCGGGGTTCCGTTCCTTACCAGCATGATGTCCCAGTTCACCCCATTTTACCATGCGGCTGAACACGGCCTGGCACGTCGGGTGACCAGCTATGAATATCGAAAGGCTGTGGAAGCTGCCATAAACGCCGGTCTGACCGACGGATACATGCAGCAAAAAAGCAGTGCCCGCGAGGAGTATACTCCCCCCTTCGATCTGGAGGGAGTGTAACGCTCCCCGGCGCTCTTGATTTTGTGCTGATTTTCGTTTAGAATCGTTCTTTAGAATTTCCGGATTTTTGCCGGATGACGCAATTGAGTTTTGGCCCGCCGTTTGCGGGCCTGATAGGAGGTACCAGCCATGCCCCTTGGGACAAACCACCGCAAGATGTGCTTCCGGTTATTGGCCGGAGCTGTGTTTGCCCTGATGCTTTTGTACAACTGTCTGACCCCTTATATCGCCGACGATTTTACCTTTGCCTATTCCTTCGATACCGGGCTGCGTCTCCAAAGCCTGCCGCAGCTTATCCAGAGCCTGGCCTTCCATTACATGGAATGGACTGGACGGGTCGTGGTCAAGTTTTTTGCCCAAGGCTTTACCATGTTTCCCAAAATCATCTTTAACCTCTTCAATGCCGCTGCCTATCTGGCGTTGGGGCTGGTGATTTACCGGCTGGCAAGGGGGCGGCGAAGCGGGCGGTACGATATCTTGACCTTCCTTTTGATCGAGGCAGCTCTTTGGGAAATCAGTCCGGCGTTCGGGCAGACGAACCTCTGGATGTGCGGAGCTTGCAATTATCTGTGGGCAACTCTCGGGTGTCTTGCTTTTTTGCTGCCGTGGCGCTATTATCTGCAAAAGCCTTTTGCTTCAGGCAGGAAAACGGCTGTGGGCATGGCAGTTGCCGGGCTGTTCGCCGGCTGGCTCAGCGAGAATACCAGCGCCGGAATGCTTGTCTGTCTGGTACTGTGCATCGGCTTTCTGCTGGTACAAAAAAAGCGGGTGCCGCTTTGGATGTACACTGGATTTGTCGGTGCTTTGCTGGGATTTGTGATCCTGATCGCCGCACCGGGCAATTACAACCGGGCGGACGACTTTGTCGATACCACACCGTTTCTGACAAAATACGCGGTCCGATTCTTGAACTGCGTTGACATGTTGTGGGAAAACGCACTGCCGCTTTTGCTGGTATTTGCAGCGCTGTATGTACTGCTCTGGTGGCAGAAGCCCTCTCCGACCGCGTTGGTCTGGCCGGTCATCCTGCTCTTGGGAGGACTCGGTGCCAATTTTGCCATGATCCTGAGCCCGTTTTATTATGACAGGTCCTCCCACGGAGTTTTCAGCCTTCTGGCAGCAGCCTGTGCCGCCTGTGTGGTTCAACTTGAGGGAGTACAGCTCCGCAAACTGTTGGCCGCGGGCACTGCGTGTATATCGCTGATCTGTCTCTTTGATGTTTGCAATGCGACCTACGATATCGCAAGCTACTGGATGATGTACTGCACCCGCGAGTCCCTCATTGTTGCAGAGGCCGCAGACAATGACGGTGCTCCCATCGTCACATACGGTATCGAGCCCTATACCCGGTGGTGCGGCGCCTTTGATCTGCCGGATATCCGCGAGAATGGCGAGGATTCCATTGCACTTGCCCGTGCCAAGTGGTATGGCGTGGCCGAGCTGACGGCGGACGAGGTGCGCACCTATCCCTTCCCCGGTCACACGAATGCCGCGTATGAAGCCGGCTATGAACAGAGCGATTCCGAGGCAGAGACTTCGACTTCGGAGACACAATAAAAAACACTTTTCTGTCATCTCCCTGCCTCCGAATAAAATTTCTCCCCCTTTTCCAGAGCTTTTCCAGGCTGGGTATTATAATACCAATTCACTATTAGAAACAGCGAAGCCCTCCCGGGGCAACTCCCGGGAGGGCTTCGTTTACGTCAGCATCAGCTGGCAAGATTGCATATTATAACGCAGCAAATCACACAGGATGGCTCTTGTTCTCGTAGTCAGCATGCAGTGCATCCACACCCTGGAGGCGTGCGTTGCGCTTTTCAAAGAACTTGGGCGCAACCTGCGGGAACATTGCGTAGGTCAGGACATCCTCTTCCTGAATTGCATACTTGGCGGCCTCGGCCTTCAGCTTATCCATCTCAGGCTCCAGCGTATCTGCAAAGCGGCAGGTAATGGGCTTTTCGCCCTTGAGGATCATGGCCTGGAATTCGGGCTTGATGGGCGCGGGGGTCTTGCCGTAATCGCCATGGATCAGGCCCTTGAACTCCTTGGTGACCATCTTGTAACGTTCGCCCAGAATAACATTGAAGACCGCCTGGGTACCAACAATCTGGCTGGTGGGGGTGACCAGCGGCGGATAGCCGGCATCCTCACGGACGCGCGGGATCTCCTTGAGCACTTCGTCCAGCTTGTCTTCCTTGCCGGCATCCTTGAGCTGCTTGAGCATATTGGAGAACATGCCGCCCGGCACCTGATAGAGCAGCGTATTGGCATCAACGCCCAGGCTCTTGGGGCTGATCTGGCCGTTGGCAATGTACTTTTCACGCAGCTTGGCAAAGTACGCACGGACAACATTCAGCTGGCCGAGGTCAAGACCGGTATCGTAATCGGTCCCCTGCAGGGCTGCAACCAGACTCTCGGTGGGCATATGGGAAGTACCCAATGCCAGAGGGCTCATGGCAGTATCCACGATATCAGCACCGGCTTCAATGCCCTTGAGGATGGACATGGAAGCAAGGCCCGCCGTATAGTGGCTGTGAATGTCAATGGGAATGCTGACGGTCTCCTTCAGCTTCTTGACGAGGTCGTAGCAGGTATACGGCTTGAGCAGGCCGGCCATATCCTTTATGCAGATGGAGTTTGCCCCCATCTCTTCAAGGGTCTTGGCGTACTGGGCAAAGTATTCATTGTTGTGGACCGGGCTCAGCGTGTAGCTGATGCAGGCCTGAACATGGGCGCCTTCCTTGTTGGCGGCCTTGATGGCGGTCTGCAGATTGCGCGGATCATTCAGGGCGTCAAAGATACGGATGACGTCAATGCCGTTGGCAACAGATTTCTGGACGAAATACTCAACCGCGTCGTCTGCATAGGGACGGTAGCCCAGCATATTCTGGCCGCGGAACAGCATCTGCAGCTTCTGATGGGGCAGTTCCTTGCGCAGGATGCGAAGGCGCTCCCAGGGATCTTCGTCCAGGAAACGGATGCAGGAGTCAAATGTGGCGCCGCCCCAGCACTCCACGGAGAAGTACGGGATTTTGTCCATTTCGGGCAGGATGGGACGCATCTCATCCATCGTCATACGAGTCGCCAGCAAAGACTGGTGCGCGTCACGAAGCACAACTTCGGTAATCTTTATCGGTTTCTTAGCCAATCTCGTTCACCTCGTTTTGAACCGCCAAGCGGTCACATCTCATATGTTGCGTTTTCTCAGTTCATGGTAACCAGCAGATCGCCGGAGCTGACGGTATCGCCCTTGCGGACATTGACGGTGGCAATGGTGCCGTCCTGGGGCGCGGAGATCTCGTTCTCCATCTTCATGGCTTCCAGAATCATCATGACAGAGCCGGCCTTGACGGAATCACCCGGCTTGACGCGGACATCGAGGATGTTGCCCGGCATGGGAGCAGAAACGGTGACGGCACCGGCAGCCCCCTGAGGAGCAGCGGGTGCAGGTGCAGCGGCAGGAGCCGGTGCTGCCGGAGCGGCAGGTGCAGCAGGAGCTGCGGCGGGGGCAGCGGGAACGCCGGTGTTCTCTTCAACAGTGACCTGATAGGCAACGCCGTTTACGGTGACGGTAAGGTTTTTCATAGGGGTAATCCTCCTTCAAAATTCAGAAGTCTCCGATATCAAAGCGCAATATTGCCGTGCTTCTTGGACAGGCGGACTGCGCGTTTCGTTGCCAGCATATCCAGTGCCTGTGCAACTGCATTGCGAACGTTGGCGGCTGCGGTCTCAGTATCCGCAGCTCCGGCAGCGGCTGCTGCCTTGGCGGAGCACTGCTCATTGCGATACGCCGCGGCCTTGTCCTGGGTGGCCTTGGTGATGTTGTCGGAAGCGTAGATCTCGTCCTTGTACAGAACGCTCACTGCCGCCTCGGGTGCCAGCGGTGCAACGGTGCAGCCGTCAACGGCGATGCGCCAGTCAGCGGGAGCAGCAAAAACTGTGTAGACAGGGCCGACTGCCTCGCCGGCCAGAACCGCAACCTTGACCGTGGTGGCCTCGGCGTAGACGCCGGCCATACGGGCTGCCTGCCGGATGCCGCCAGCCTGGTCATCGGACTCGCTCTTGACAAAGCCGTCGGTATTGACAACCGTCACAACGGGAATGCTGTATGCATCGCACATGCGCACAAAGCGGGCCGCCTTGGCGGTGCAGCGATGATCAAGGCCTTCCTTTGCGGTGGCAATCAGGCCCGCCGCCATGCCGTTGATGGTGCCGAGCGCAGTATAGACGTTGGCGCCGTAGCCTGCGTAGAGTTCCACCAGGCTGCCCTCATCGGCGATGGACTCTGCCGCCTGCTTCGGATCATACTTGGCGAGATTGAGTGCAGCTTTGGGGGCTGCAAAGTCAAACACGGCAGGACCGGCCAGATTGTTGCCCGGCAGCATGCCAACCAGAGCAGCAGCCTGCTTGGCAGCATCCTCAGCATCTTTCGCATGGACTGCCTCAACGCCGGCACGAGCCGCGAAGGCCTCACTGCCTGCGTCGGTAACCTTGTCGTCACTGTTAAAGGGTGCGGTCAGGAACAGCTCCGCATTTTCGGAAACAATGCAGATATCCGCCGCCGCGGCATGAATTGCGGAAGTGCCCGCGCACACGCCCGTCACCACCGCGATCTGAGGGACAACGCCGGAGATGCGAGAAATCTCGCTCATCAGTTTGGCGTTGGCGGTCAGAAGATCCAGTCCGCCGTCCAGCTTGGCGCCGGTGGAATCGTAGAACGTTACCACCGGGTTGCCGGTCTCCGCGGCCATTTCCAGAACGCGGATGGTCTTGTTGATGTCGTTCACACCGAGCGGGCTGCCGTCCTGGCAAACCACGTATGCGGTCTGACCATTGGCGCAGCCGTAAGCAGCGCTCACGGCACCTTCCTGAAACAGCGGCGTATAAACGCCGTCGTCAAAAAAATGTGCAAGGATCTGTTCCTTGCCCGCCTTTTTTGCTGCCATATATGAACCTCCCTGTTGTGATATCGCAAGATGGTTGCGTTATGCCATATGTATAGATTATACTACTTAAATTTCCGCCAAACAAGTGCTTTTGTTACAAAATTGTGCACGGTGTATAAGTTTTTTTGGCTTGCGTGACAGAAGTTCACCCGAAACAGGAATTTTTATTTGTGCGGGAAGGGGCCCTTTCTGCCGCTTTCCGCCTTCGGTGCAGTCCCCTTCCCCTGCTTTGCGGCGGCACGGAGAGCAGACACTTCAGACTTTTTCAGTTCCCGATACTGACCGGGCTGCAGCATTCCCAGCTTGACCGGACCTTCCGCACTGCGCTTGAGGCGCACGACTTCCAGACCGACCGCCTCACACATACGGCGGATCTGGCGGTTGCGTCCCTCGTGCAGGGTGATTTCCAGAACGGTACGGCCCGGCTCATCGGTGACCACATGAATCACTGCCGGAGCAGTGCGGACGCCGTCATCCAGCACAACGCCGGAGGACATTTCCACTACCTGCTGTTCGGTGGCTCGGGGCCGGACTGTAACGCGGTAGAGCTTGCTCACGCCGCCCGACGGATGGGTCAGCAGGTTGGCAAAGGCCCCGTCGTCCGTCAGGAGCAAAAGGCCTTCGCTGTCCTTGTCAAGGCGGCCCACCGGATAAACGCGGCGGGGTACATCGGTCAAGAGATCCATGACCGTTTTGCGGCCGCGCTCGTCCGATGCCGTGGTGATGTATCCACGGGGTTTGTGGAGCATCAGATAGATATACTGACGTTTGCGCACGATGCGCAGGTTCTTACCGTCCACCGATACCTTATCAAAATCCGGGTCCATTTTGTCGCCGAGACCGACGGGATGTCCATTGACCTTGACGCGCCCCTCGGCGATCAGCTCTTCCGCAGCGCGGCGGGAGCAATATCCCTGATCGGACAGGACTTTCTGGATACGTTGTTGTGCCATGGTATAGAATTCCTCCTGACAGGAAAAGCGGGCAGCGTCCGGCCTGCATAGCCGGGCCGCGCCCGCTTGTTCCGTGTATTGCGCGGCAAATTATTCCTCTGCCGTCTCTTCTTCTTTCTTTTCGGCATTGTCCTTTTTGACAAGAGCAGCCAGCTTGTCCACCAGCTCCGGCAGTGCATTGATGGCATTGTCGATGGGCGAGACATGCTCCGCCAGCTGCACAGTACGGACTGTGCCGTCCTTGACAACCAGGAAAGCAATGGGCGTGATGGAAACGCCTGCCCCCGAGCCGCCGCCGAACATCTCTTTGGTCGATTTTGCTCCTACGTCGGAACCGCCGGATGCAAAGCCAAGGGTGACCTTGGAAACCGGGATGATCGTAGTGTTTCCATCCAAAGTGATCGGCGAACCGATGATGGTGTTGGCGTCTGCCATCTCACGGATTTTTTCTACGGTAGCTCCCATCAGCCCCTGAACCGGATGTTCAGCCATAAAAGGTTCCTCCTTCAAAAAACGGTTACGGCACGGATTTTACAGAACCCGCCGCCCTGAATCAGACAGCAGTCACAGTCTTTGCGCGCCGCTTTTTCCCTGTCTTGCCGCGGCGCCCTGCATTTCGCATAACCGTCAAAATTACCGATGCTACTATTATATACATTCTTGCTGTGATTTGGCAAGAGAAACAGCGTTCCTTCTTGCGTTCCCCGGTAAAGTCCGCCTCCAGACGAAGTTCCTCTGCCCGAACATCCACCAGATCTTCCAGAACCGCCCACGCCGTATTGCAGGCACCTGCCAAAGCCCCATAGGCAATTGCCGTTGCGGCTGCATCCCCCGCGGTGACCGTCCAGACAATCCTGACCCTGCGCACCTTGAGATGTTCCAGCAAAATTTTGCCCGGCCCCTTGCCCCAACGGCCAAGGCGGCGCACATATTTCAAGGGGTCGCCCATAATGCTGTCATACAGGCGATCCACCTCATCCGGCGGCGGCTCCTGAACCGAAGGCGGTGCGGATGGACCACTCCCCTTGCCAGCCGGATCTGCGGCAGATTCCTGCTTCTGGGCAGGAGCGTCCGGTTGCCCGGAGGTGGCTTTCACTTCAGTCGGCCCGGTCTTTTTCTGAGGCTGTTCCTGATTGCGGGGCGGATAAAACCGCCGTCGCAACGGTCCAGCCGAAAACCAGATCTCGGCCTTCCCGTTTTGCCAGGAAGCCTGGATCCCCGCCGGAAGCAGAAGCACCACAACCGTCAGCACAACCGCCAACAAAAGGATCCCGCCCAAAATCTGCAAGATCAAAATGACGATATTCATGGATGCATCTCCATCTGTTCGGCCGGCGGCAGGCCGGAATCCGATTCCGCCTGTTCCTCCTCGGCGGGAGGCTGTTCGTCATGCAGCGGGGGCAGATCCGCCAGACTTCCCAGGCCAAAGACCCGCAAAAAAGTATCTGTCACTCGGAAGCTGACCGGTTTGCCGGGAAGATCCAACCGCCCCGCCTCCTCGATCAGACCTTTCTCCAGCAGCTTTGTCACCGTGGAGGAGGAATCGACACCTCGGACTTGTTCGATAAAGCTACGGGATACCGGCTGATTGTACGCAATGACCGCCAGCACTTCCAGTGCCGCAGGTGAGAGCGGTGCATTGCGCCGGGTATCCAGAATGCGCTTGACGATCTCTCCGTAATACGGATTGGTAGCCATCTGCCAACGGTCCTCAAAGTTCAGAAGGACCATCCCGCTGCCGCGCTCATCGTACTGTTTCTGCAGCTTCTCCAGCAACACCTGGGTCTGGATCGGTTCGGCATGAAGGGCGTCGGCAAGCTTTTCCAGCTCTACCGGTTCCCCGTGGGCAAAAAGCATGGCCTCCAATGCGCCGAGGCACTGCTTCTCATTCATCTTGATCTTTCCCCTTTCGCTCTCTGCGGTGTGTGCGGTCAACATGCAGTTCTCCCCCGTTGTCCACCTGCACACGGCCCGCGCGGATCAGCTCCAGCAATGCCAGAAAGGTTGCCACGTTGGTGCTGCGCGTTTCCCCACGGTCAAAAAGCTGCCCCATGCGGGACAGTGAACCTCGGATCAATCCCCGCAGCATATGAATCACCCGGCTGGACACCGACACAAAAGGCGCCGTGACCAGGGGCTCGAAGCGCTCCTGCGTGGGTTTGCGCTTGCGCAGGCTGCGCCCCATCAGGTTGTACCAGGCCTGGACCAGCTTTTCGGGATCGTGCCTGCGGGTATACTCTGCGGCGCCAACCAGCGGCTGGGGCTGGCGAACGGCGGTAAATACATCTCTGGCGCGGCCTCCCAGCTGGGCGGCAATCGCCTTGCAGGTGCTGTACTCGATCAGTCGGCCGGTCAGTTCGGCTTTCATACGCTCTGCCTCCGGGCTGCGGGGCAGGAGCAGCGCACTCTTCATCTGAACCAGCTTGGCCGCCATGTCGATGAACTCGCTGGCCACATCCATCCGATCCGCCTGAAGCGTATTGATGACGGCAGTATATTGGTCGATCAGCTGCATGATATTAATGTCATACAGGTTCATTTTGTTTTTGCTCACCAGATACAGCAGCAGATCCAGCGGGCCCTCAAAGTCCTCCAGTTTGAAGGTCAATACCTCCATGCCATGCTCCCCTATTCCTCCAGTATGGGCACTGCGTGCCGGTTCAAGCAACAAATGCCGTGGCCAGATCCAGAATCTGCCACACAGCGTTTCCAATGACGGAAAGCGGATAATTCAAAATGCCGAACACCGCAGCAATCAAAACAACGATCATGATCTGACGCTCATAGCGCATCGCCTGGAAATAATATTTCTGCGGCAGAAAAAGCAGAGCGATGCGGCTTCCGTCAAAGGGCGGCACCGGCAGCAGATTGAATACCGCCAGACTGACATTCATGGATATCATATAATAGAACAGGCGGTAGATGAGCTCAGGAATGCCATAGCCGAACCAGATGGCCAAAAGTTTATACACGATCATCGACAGGTACGCCAGCAACAGATTGGAAATCGGCCCCGCCGAAGCGGAGATTGCCATCCCCGTCTTCGGGTTTTTGAAACGATCCGGGCGGATGCTGACCGGTCTGGCCCAGCCGACACCGGCAAAAATCATACAGATGCCGCCCATCAGGTCAAAGTGCCGGCGCGGATCCAGGGAGAGGCGCCCGGCATTTTTGGCCGTGGGATCTCCCAGTTTCCAACTGACAAGGGCATGCGCAGCCTCATGAAAAGGAATGGCAATCAGCATGACGACGGCCCGCAGCAGATAGGAAACCAGCACCCCGGGTCCCAGCAATCCACCCATACACATCTTCCCTTCCGGATTCTATAATTAGTTTATTATAGCGTACTTCTGCCACCGACACAAGATAACGGGACGATTCCCTTGTACAAAAAGGGATTTTTGATGCATTTCCCTGGGGATTTGGGTGCTGCGCACAATTTTTTGACAAACTTTTTGGCAAATATAAAAAAAGCACTTGCATTTTTCTTTCAGGTTTGCTATGATAGTACAGCTACTTAAAGGAGGTGCAAGCAGAATGGCCAAATGTGCATGCTGTGGCAAGGGTGTCACGTTCGGTATCAAGGTATCCCACTCCCATCGTCGGAGCAATCGTACCTGGAATCCCAATGTCAAGCGCGTAAAAGCTATCGTGGATGGTTCCCCGAAGTATATCTACGCCTGCACCCGCTGCCTGCGTTCGGGTAAGGTTACTCGCGCTGTCTGATCTGGATGGAAGAAATGCCGGTCACAAAGGTGACCGGCTTTTTCTGTACTCCTCTGCCGGAGCAATCGCATACGGTTGTTCCGGCGTCAGTCCCCGATTCAGAAATCTACGGAGAGGAGGCCTATGTCATGCTGCCCCAGGACCCGATTATTTTGTTGAGTTACGTCAATACCAAGCTGCGTGACCGCGACCATACGCTTGAAAATTTCTGCGCGGTCGAGGACGTTGACCAGGCGGAATTGTGCAGCCGCCTGGCGGAAGTGGGATACACCTACGACACCAACCGCGCCCAGTTTGTGTAATCCACTCTGCCCCCTGCTTCGTTGCGGTACAGAGGGCGGAGAAAAATAAAGTGAGGGAATGGATCATGAATTTTGTTTTTGTATCGCCGCATTTTCCCAAAAGTTACTGGAATTTCTGTGACCGCCTGCGCCGCAACGGCGTGAACGTCCTGGGCATCGGAGACGCCCCTTACGACGAGATTCCGGAAGAGCTCAAGGCCAGCCTGACCGAGTATTACCGCGTGGACAGCCTGGCCGATTACGATGCCATGGTGCGTGCCGTAGGATACTTTACCTTCCGTTACGGCAAGATCGACTGGCTGGAAAGCAACAACGAGTACTGGCTGGAGATGGACGCCCAGCTGCGGACCGATTTCAATATCACCACCGGTGCCCAGAATGATTTTATTGCCCTCATCAAATTCAAGAGCCAGATGAAGGAAAGCTACCGCGCGGCGGGTGTCCCTGTGGCACGGCACCATATGGTCTCCACGCTGGAGGCCGCCGAGGCTTTCATCAAGGAAGTGGGATACCCCGTCATCGTCAAACCGGACAACGGCTGCGGCGCCGAAGCCACCTACAAGCTGAAAAACCATGATGAACTGGCGGCGTTTTATGAGAATCTGCCGCAGGTGCAGTATATCATGGAGGAATTCATTGACGGTACCATCGTCAGCTTTGACGGTGTCGCCGACAGCCATTGCGTGCCGCTGTTCTATACCAGCAACTACTTCCCCACCCCGATCATGGACATCGTGAATACCAACGGCGATCTTGCTTATTGGGTTCAGCGCGAGGTGCCCACAGCGCTCAAGGACGTGGGCTTCCTCACCATCAAGGCCTTCGGGGCAAAGAGCCGGTTCTTCCACTGCGAATTCTTCCAGCTCAATCAGGACAAACCAGGTCTTGGCAAAAAGGGTGACTACGTTGCTTTGGAAGTCAACATGCGTCCTGCAGGCGGCTATACCCCTGATATGATCAATTTTGCCAATTCGGTGGACTGCTATCAGGTATGGGCGGATATGGTCTGTTACGATCAGGTCATCCATGAAGACATGAACGGTCCTAAGTTCTTCTGTGTCTATGCAGGCCGCCGCGACGGTGTGCTTTACAAACACACGCATGCGGAGATCATGGCCCGCTACGGCGCAGTCATGAAGATGTGCGACCGCATGCCTGACGCTCTTGCTCTGGACATGGGCAACCAGATGTATGTTGTCAATGTGGCTACCGAACAGGATCGGGAGGCTTTCATCCGTTACGTCCAGGAACGCGCCTGATCCACCGTTTTCCCAGATACAAAACAAAACCGCATGTCAAGGTCGAATCCGGACCTGGCATGCGGTTTTTTGCGTATTATTCGGGCTGCTGGATTTGCACTGAGTTTTTGCCGTAATATTCCGTCAATCCCCAATTGTCGGGACCCGGCTGCACATCGGTGAAATAGAGAAGTGCAGGCTTCTCATCTTCAGTCAGCGGACGGATCACCGCATCGGTGACCGAAGGATCCTCCAGAATCGCTTCCCGCTCATCCAGTGCAGCTGCATATGCCTGAGGGGTCCCATTGACCAGTTCCCACACTGCTTCCAGGCTGGTGGCAAACCGGTTATCCAGTCCCTCTTTGACGGTATGGCCGCCAATACATACAATGCACAGCACAAGGGCGGTGCCGATCAAAAGCCCCTTCCGGAAATTCATGCGCAATCCCGGAAAGTTGAGCCTGGCCTTTTTAACACGGAAAAACCACCCCAGCAGGCATGCCCAGCTGACGAGAGCACCGATCAAAAAGGTAATCCATACCACATTGATCAGACGCCCCGGGCCTATCCCGCCCATGGTATAAGACGGCAGCCAGATCATGCCCCAGACAAGCACAAAGGTTCCTGCCGCGGGCAGCCAGGGATGGCGAATGGCCACCGTTTCCGGCGGGATGTCCTGAATCGCCTGCCACAAGACTGGGGTAAACAGCAGAAGAAAGCAGACAAGGGGCAGATCCAACCAGCGCACTATAGACAGTGCCGCCAGAATAAAACTCTTTACAATTGCTTCCGGCAGCGATGCTGATGAAAAGCCCGACATGCGAACCTGCGTTCCGGGGGAAGTCATGTTCAGATAGAGCCCTGCCAGACAAATGATCGAAGGCGCCACCGGCCATGCAGACCGTTTTCCGGCAAAGAGAACCACGGCCAAAACCAGCACCATCAGAGTGAGGAGAATCACCACATGATGACCGCCTCCGATCAGTGCGCAGAGCACGCAGCACAGGATGGTTTGCCCCGCCTTTTTGCCGGGATTCGTGCCTGTGTAGACACGCGCCAGCAAAGAGACCAGAAACATGGCCAGAACAAAGAACGGAATATAGTTCATGGCGCCGTTATACCAGTAGAGGCCTTCCACCTGATTGGGCATGCCCTGCACAACGGCAAAGGTGAAGAGCAGTGAGGCAAAAAGAACTGTCCGTCCTCTGCCCGCATGGGAACGTCTGATCAGTGCGGAGCTGAGAGCAAATACTCCGGCAAAAATCAGAAGGACGATGATAAATGTTGTGACGGCATACCACCGGCCGTCGAAGATTCCCGGCTGCAACGCCAGGAGAAAGGCAGATATATACAGACCCTGCCAGTTATTGTAAAAATACAGATCGGTATCCAGTGCGGTCTGCAACAGCTTCGGCCAGTCCGCGCCGGATTGCTGCACCACGCCATAGGTTTGCGCTGCATAGACATAATCGTCGGCCGAAGGACGATTGTACATAGCGATCACAAACACCGGGATCATGAGAACCAGCATTCCCATACACAGAAATGCCCCGATGCGCTGCCCGGTCTTTTTATCTTGGAACAGATTCATTCGGTCACTCCCCTGCCGGACGCTGAGCGGTCAGGCCTTGCCCAGGATGGCTTCCAGGAAATAGGGCCACTGACGCTGCCACCAGGGCCAGTCGTGGGAAACATCGGTGCCCCAGATGTCTACCCAGGGATGAATCCCCTTGCTTTCCAGGATCTGCTGCAATTCCCGCGTGGAAGCCAGCAGCTTATCCTCCCAGGCGCCCTGTCCGCAGCACATAATGAAGCGATCCGCCTTGGCATACAGTTCCTTATACGGATGATCAGCCGGGAAGTTTCGCATATAATCACAGGGGCTGTTCCGGTAGACGAGATCGTCCATATAACTGCCAAAGAATTCGCTGGCATTATAGATTCCGCTCAAGGCAATGGTGCCATTGAAGAGATCAGGCCGACGCAGATAGAAATTCACCGCATGGCCCGCTCCCACGCTTGCCCCGCCCAGAAGAATTCTGCCGGAATGGTCCTCCCCCTGTTCCCGGTTGATTTCCAGAATCCGGGGAACCAGCTCGTCACAGATATAATTGTACCAGCGCTCCTGCATCTCGATGCGGGGACGTTCCGGGCCTGGGGCATCCCAGCTCTCATGGTCGATACTGTCAGCGCAGAAAATCTGCAGTTTGCCGGCATCGATCCACGGGGCGGCAATCTCGCACATGCCGAAATTTTCCCAATCGTAGAAGCGACCGCCCTGACAGGGAAAAATCAGAATCGGGCGGCCGGCATGACCGAACACCTTGAATTCCATATCCCGGTTCAGATACCGGCTGTATTCCTTGTAATAACGGATCTGCATACCATCAACAGCTCCTCGCCACATTTAAATTCCGGGTTTCCGTCAATCGGAGATCCGGTTACTTATAAAAGAACTTCTTGTTCAGGCTCAAGATCCCGACCATTGCCCGCATGGGGCCGGATTCCGAGGTCTTGAATACCCAATAATACAACACTGCCAGAACTTCCCGCAGATAACAAGGCAGAACACTGAAAACGGAAATTCCTGCCGGCAGGGCATGTGCTTCGGCAAAGCCCGCCCGGCGTGCATACTCACCGGCACGGTAACAGTGAAACGCATTGGTCACGTACACGATGGATGCATCCTCTGCCATCCCTTTTTCCAGCAAGATCTGCCGGGCAAACATAAAATTTTCCTCGGTGGAGGTGGACTTGGTCTCTTCCAGGATCCGGTCGGGGTCCAGGCCTTTGGCAATCAGGTAATCCCGCATGGCCTGTCCTTCCGGAACCGCCTCATCCCTGCCCTGGCCGCCGGTGGTGATTACGATCACATCCGGATGGGCACAGGCATACTCATAGGCCTTGTCCAGCCGGTAGCGCAAAAGCAGACTGGGGCGGTCCCCGCGCAGCCCGGCCCCCAGCACAATGACGGCCGACTCATTGCCGGTGGCGGAGTTGGTATATCCGCTGACTGAGACAAAAACCAGCATCCCGGCATAAATTACCACGCCAATCAGAAGGATAATGCCCACAATGCGGCCAAATCCAGCTGAGAACCAATGATTGACGGGCCGATACCAGATGGAGTATCCCACTGCCGCAGCGGTGAGCAGCCAGACCAGAAGGTTGCCCATATTGAAATTACTCGTAACAACCAGACCAATGGAATACACCGTCAGAATTCCCGCCAGAATCCGTATGATCGTCAATATCACGGTATGATGCCTCACTGTATCCATTTCAGCGGGCCAGCTCATGCATCACGCCGCAGCCATCCAGGCAGGTATCAACACCCAGATATTCGCACACCGTGTTGGCAATGGTGCCAAAGCAGTACCGGGTCCCCAGATCCACACCCGGCCGGATGGAATTGCCGTAGACCAGGTACGGTACATACTCGCGGGTATGATCGGTAGTTTTTGTATACGCGGGATCGCAGCCGTGGTCGGCCGTGATCATGAGCACATCGTCAGGGCCCATTTTCTCCATGAATCCGGGCAGCCACCCGTCAAATTCCGCCAGGGCCTCGGCATATCCCTTGATGTCCCGGCGATGGCCATACAGCATATCAAAATCCACCAGGTTGACAAAGGCAAGGCCCTCAAAATCCCGGTCCAGCAGATCGAGGGTGACTTTCATGCCCTCGGTATTGCCGGAAGTCCGAATGGTCTCGCCGACGCCCTTGCCGGCAAAAATGTCATGGATTTTGCCCACCCCGATGGTGGTGCGTCCGGCCTTTTGCAGGACATCCAGCATGGTTTCCTTCGGAGGGAGCAGAGAGTAATCATGACGGCGGGAAGTACGTGTAAAGTTGTCCGCCTTGTCGCCCACAAAAGGCCGGGCGATCACACGGCCGACACCGTATTTTCCCTTGAGAAGCTCACGGGCCTGCTCACAAATTTCATAGAGCTTTTTCACGGGAACCAGCGCCTCATTGGCGGCAATCTGAAAAACGCTGTCCGCTGAAGTATAGACGATAAGTGCCCCCGTGCGCAGGTGCTCCTCACCATAGTCACGGATGACCTGCGTGCCTGAATAGGGCTTGTTGCACAGCACCTGGTAGCCGGTCTTTGCCGTGAACTCGTCAAGCAATTCCTTGGGGAAGCCATCCGGGAATGTGGGCAAAGGTTCGGCACTGACCATGCCTGCAATCTCCCAGTGTCCGATGGTGGTGTCTTTGCCGGCGCTGGCTTCCCTCAGACGGGCGAAGCTGCCAACCGGCTGCTTGCAGGGCGTACCGCAGGTGACACCGTCAATATTGAAGAGGCCCAGCTTCGCCATATTCTCACCGCGGAATGCGGGATGCCCCGCAACCGCGGCCAGTGTGTTGGTCCCGGCGTCCCCGAACTTCTCTGCATCCGGCTCGGCGCCAATGCCAAAGCTGTCCAGAACGATCAAAAATACACGTTTTGCCATGGTGTTTCCTTTCTCATCGCATCGGCCCTGCCCATAAAAACGGCAGAAGCCTTGCCTTATCACTTGATAGCCCTATTATACCGAAAGAAGTGCCTTTTGTAAAACGTCAGGCCGCACGGCAGAGGTATCCTCAAACCCGTTCTTTTTTCCGGCCGGTGCGCTTCAATACACCGCGCACGATCAGTGCCAGGGCAAACAGAAGGGATACCGCTTCTGCCAGACGCCAGGAGCGGCGCGGCACAAAGTTTACGGTAAAGGTTCCCTCGTAACCCGCCGACAATACCACCTGAACCGTGCTCTTGTCCGACATGGTGAGGGAAATCTCCCCGCCGGTATTGTCCGTCACACGGTAGTCGGGATAATAAGTCAGCGGCAATACCAGAGCGGCGGGCGTATCGTTTGAATTGGAGGCCTCCAGGCAATAGCTGACACCGCTGCGGCTCTGGGCAGAGAGCTGCACACCGTCATCCGCATGAATGGTCTGGTCATTGGGATCAGCGGAGAATGCCACCGGCAGATACTCCAGACCGCTTGTCTCACGGGCATCGGAAAATTCGCTGTTCTGGGAGCGGGTCACCTTCCCGTAGCTGCCATCGGCATAGGGAGCGGTATCCGCCCAGGCAGATACCCCACTGGCTGCAATCAGGATCACCGCGCAGATACAGGCAAGCCGGGTTCCCGCCTTGGCGTGAACAATGGCAACCGCGCTGGCCGCAGTGATTGTCAGCAGCAATACCGTGAGGGTCAGATAGCGGAACGGGAACTGCACCGCGCAGAGATAGTGGGCCAGAGTCTCGCCCACCATATCGCTCAGGCTCCCCCAATGGAAGACGCTTACCAGATATACCGTGACCGCAGCACCGATCAGGCAGGCGGTCCCCAGGCGGCCAGTCGCATGGGACACATTGCGCCACAGAGCCCGAGCCATCAGATAGAGCGCACATCCAGCCAGAAGCCCGGCGCCGAGCCGGATGGCCGACATATCCTGATCCCACAGTTTGAAAAGGTTGGACAGCGAAATCTTGTTGGCGTCCATATTAAAAATGCCATCCGTCTGCGTGCAGGCATAGTCCCCCTGCATATAAGTCAGGAACGGGACGAGGAACCACAGATTCAGCAAAACAGTGCCAACGGCGCCTTCCAGCAAAATTCGGAGACGCTCCGGCCGGAAAGCTTTCCTGGCGCAGACGATCACCACCGCGACCGCGCCCAATGCGGAAATTTCAGTTGTAATCACATGGGTCTGGATTACACCGGTAAACCCCAGCATGAGAGGCAGCCACGCTCCCCTGCGCTGCTTTTCCGAAGCGCCATCGGAATACAGCGCCCAGAATCCATAGGCGATCAGAGGAAGAAAGGTCTGGGCAGAACATTCGCCCAGCGCGGGGCGATAATACACATTAAAAATACGGTATGCAGCAGTAGTGTACAGCACCATTCCGGCCAGCGCTGCCGGGCGGGAACGGAACATCCGATCAAAACACCACAGGGAGATGAGTGCCGTGGCCAGGTTCATGGTCACAATATAAATGTTATATGCTTCATACAGCGGCAGCCCGGCCAGGCAGAGTACGGCAGGGAAATACAGGAAAATATCACCGTAAAAAATAGGGCTCGCATATCCGTATCCATCCATGAAATCGGGATAGATGCGGACCGGGAATTGCCCGGATCGCAGTCCTTCCGCAATGCCGCTGATCCGGGAAAGATGAAACTCCAGATCAAAGCCGTAGGAGGCAAAACCGCTCAAGGCAGGAATGCTTGACAACAGCACTGTGCCGACCACCACAAGCAATGCCATCCGGCCCTTACGGGAAAGTGCAAACCGTGTGCCTGGAAAAGCCATCATGGCAACCGCATCCACGACAGCAAAGAGGACAACCGTCCGCAAAAAGTCCGTCAGACGCCAGATCCAGTCCTCCTGAATGGAAACCATAGAGATACGGAGACTTTCCGATTTGGCATAGACAGCAACCATTCCCACATCAGTTTCATTCTTCATCCATGCGGTTACGGTCGCCCGGTTTTCATCTGCTTTGAAGTCGATGCCCGGGCAGATCAGCTCAGCATCTTCCGCCCACAGTCGGCAGCTGCCCGCCGTCTCCGACGCATACTGGGCCGAGGCACTGTATTCCACCTCAATGGTATACCGGCCACGGGGAAGGCGGAGACCTTGAGCCGCCGCCATGGGCACCCCGTCCTGCTCATTTTCTGCGAGCAGATCGGCAAAGGCCTGATCCTGTCCCGAAGCATACCCCACAGTTCCCTGCGGGTCCTCCTCCAACAGCAGAATTCCTTCCTCCAGGTTCTGCATCTGGGCGGCAGGCACCTGATATCCCGTCAGTGGCCGGAACAGTCCGCCCAGCCCAAGCACAATCACCACCAGTTCCACTGCCAGCAAAATGCTCCATACCGGATGGACAGCCGCTTTCCGGCACAGTCTTGCCACCCGGTCACGCATCTGTATTTTCACTGATTCCACACACCTTTCGATCTCCCGACTGCGGGAAATCTACACCATTCATATTGGATTCTATTTTACAACGGATTGCTTTTCTTTACCATACTTTCCTTTGCAATCACGTCGGAACTGATATATATATCCGACTGTATTTGAGGAAAACTATTCAAGTTGCCAGAACGCACAGCACATCGCGGTTTTGGTCTTGTGAAATTCTGAAAAACATACTATAATTTATCGTGTATAACATAATAAGATCTAACAAGAAGCAATAGCAGGAGGTTTCCATGCGCAACACGAAAATTGTGTGTACTCTTGGCCCTTCCACCGACAAAGACGGCGTTCTTCGCGAGCTGATCGAGAACGGTATGAATGTGGCCCGTTTTAATTTTTCCCACGGTGACTATGACGAACATCGCCATCGCTATGAGACGCTCCGTGCCCTTTCCAAGGAGCTGGACCGTCCCGTTGCCGCCATGCTGGACACCAAGGGTCCCGAGATCCGTCTTGGCACCTTCAAGAACGGCTCGGAGAACCTGGTTGCCGGTCAGAAGTTTACCCTCACTTCCCGTGACGTGGAAGGAACCAATGAGATTTCCTCCATCACCTACAAGGAGCTTCCCCGCGACGTACAGCCCGGCGGCCGCATCATGCTCGATGATGGTCTGATCTCTCTGCGTATTGAGAACGTCACCGATACTGATATCCACTGCGTCGTGGAGAACGACGGCGTCATCAAGACCAAGAAAGGCGTCAACGTTCCCGGCGTGCATCTCTCCATGCCCTATATGAGCACCCGTGACCGTTCGGATATCCTTTTTGGTGTGGAGATGGGCTTTGATCTGATCTCCGCCAGCTTCACCCGCTGCGCGCAGGATATTCAGGAGATCCGCCATCTCGTCAACGAGAATGGCGGCAACATCCGGATCATCGCCAAGATTGAAAACCAGGAAGGTGTCGACAACATCGATGAGATCCTGAGCGTTGCCGACGGCATCATGGTCGCCCGCGGCGATATGGGCGTCGAGATCGACTTTGCCGAGATCCCGGCCATCCAGAAGCACCTGATCGACCGCACCATGTCGGCCGGCAAGCTGGTTATCACCGCCACGCAGATGCTGGATTCCATGATCGTCAACCCCCGCCCCACCCGTGCCGAGATCACCGACGTTGCCAACGCCATCTACGATGGCTCCTCCGCTGTCATGCTCAGCGGTGAGACTGCCGCCGGCAAATATCCGGTGGAGGCGCTGAAGGCCATGTCCAAAATTGCGGACACCACCGAAAGCGATTCCAACTATAATCTGCTGGTCCATCACGCTCTGACCAAGGACAGCCGTCTGAGCATCAGCGCCGCTGTGGCCCATGCTGCCTGCACCACCGCTGCCGACATTCACGCCAGCGCCATCATCACCGTTTCCAAGAGCGGTGAGACTGCCCGTCTGCTGAGCCGCTGCCGTCCCGCCACCCCCATTATCGCCTGCGTCATGGATGAATGCGTCCGCCGTCAGCTCAACGCTTACTGGGGCATCACCCCGCTGATCATGCCCTACGCGCATTCCACCGATGAAATGATCAGCATGTCCGTTGAAACTGCCGAGCAGGCTGGCCTGGTGCATCCCGGTGAGATGGTCGTCGTCACGGCCGGCGTCCCCGTGGGGGTTTCCGGTACCACCAAC
>CALXHO010000107.1 GCA_944388125.1 uncultured Gemmiger sp.
GTACCCACCATATACATGGTCGTATTGATTTGCATGCTCATCACAGCAAACAAGCGGTTTCGAAAACTGTTCATATATGGCACGCTCCTGAACTTAATTCTTACCGTTTTGCTTGTGGCCGTCGTGTCTGCGCACGTTCAGGACACTGCCCCCCTTGCTGAAAATATTGCATCTGTCGTCCTTTCCTCCGTTATCTGGGTCACTTACTTTTACCGCTCTGAGCGGGTCCGCGTATATTTCGGCTATCCCGCAAAGACAGAACCGCACACTGAGCCGCCGGTTCCGGGCATTATTCCGGACCAGATTTCCGCCCATTCCGATCAGATTGCACCGACCACACAGCAGCCCATTTCCCCGTCCTCAGGCGAAACCACACTGAAAATATCTCGCAGTGCAAAATACTGGATTGCCGGACTCATTACCTTGTGCCTTCTCGGCTTGGCCGGAACTGGTATTCATGCTGCAATCTCCGACGCCTATGATTCCGGCTTCAACGATGGATTCAATACTGCGCTTCCTATCGGCTACGACCAAGGGTACAATGCCGGGGAAGATAGTGGTTATACTACCGGATACACGCAAGGCAAGAATACCGGTTACTTGAATGGCTACCGCTCCGGTGAAATGACCGGTTATCTCAATGGATTCGATGACGCGGTAGCTAATTATGGACAGTACACCATAACCTACATCGAATACGTACTTTCAAAAAGCAAATAAAAAACGCCCCGCCGGGCGGCCACCCGACGAAGCGTTTCAATAGATAGCTTGCCCTGCAGGCAGGTACAATGCCATCCGCATTTTGTATTGTACCACCTCCGGGGCAGGCTTTGCAAGCTATACCCTGGAGGTGTTTTATCATGTCAAAACGTACCGGTACCGCAACCTGGAATGCGGCCAAAGGCCGCTGGCGCATCGATGTTTACAAAAACGGCCGGCAGCGCAGCTTTTATTCATCCAAGCCCGGGCGCGCCGGTAAAAACGAGGCGAACGCAAAAGCCGATGCCTGGCTGGAAAGCGGAATCACCCAGCGCTCCATCCAACGCCGCGTGGAAGATCTCTGGGCGGACTATCTTGCTGATGTCGAGGCCCGCAGCAGCCTGGCCAATTACAAGAAAGTCCGTTCCATTGGCGACGCCTATATTTTACCTTTGCTCAGAGCCCGCCGAGTCTCCGAACTCACTGAGGGTGACTTCCAGTCTCTGCTCAACAAAGCATACAAGCACGGGTCTTTCAGCGGCAACGGCACGCGCAAACTCAAGCCTGGCGAGACGCTCTCACGCAAGACATTGATGAACATTGCGTCCACCATCGATAACTTTGTCCGCTACTGCAGGATAACGGCCAAGGCTACCACTCTTCATCTGGAAACGCTGCGCATCCCCCAGGGAGCCCGCACCAAGGGCAAACGGGTCCTTCTGCCCGACTCGCTCAAGATCCTGCTCTCCAGTGACAAGACCTCCTGGCGCGGTAAAACCATTTCTGATCCTCTAATCCATGCGTACCGCCTGTCCGTGGTCAGCGGTCTCCGCCCCGGCGAACTCCTCGGCCTGCGGTGGGGCGATGTCTCACCCGACTGTACCAGCATCACCATCCGCCGGGCCGTCAATACCGACAACGAGATCACCAACGGCAAAAATCAGAATGCCGTCCGCCGCGTGGCCCTTTCCTCTTACGGGCAGGATGCGGTCACCGCTCAACTGAATGCCTGCGGTGGTTTTCGCAGCGTCCGCGCCTCCGAGCCTGTGTTTGATATCTCACGCGAGCAGGCTCTGCGCATGGCCTGGTACCGATACTGTGACTATAACCACATCCCCCGTGTCACCCTCTACGAGCTGCGCCATACCTTTGTCTCTATCATCCAGGATCTTCCTGAAGGCGAGATCAAGCGCCTGGTCGGCCACTCCAAAAGCATGGACACCTTCGGCATTTATGCTCACGCTTTGCGCCCCGATGACGAATCCCGCATAGCCGAAAGTGTGACCGCTGCCATTGAAAGCATACTCGCCTGATACACTGAATTTTCAATAGTACGGTAAAATCCACGGTATTGCAAAAAGAAAAGAGCGCCAGAACCAACGTTCTGACGCTCTTTTTATTTGGTGGAGATGAGGGGAGTCGAACCCCTGTCCGAAAAGAAAGCGGTTAGAGTATCTCCGGGCGCAGTACACTTATTGAATTTTCCGCAGCATGAGCGAGTGCACGCGCTGTATGCCTTGGTAGCTTCATAAATTCATGACGGACCGCAAAGCTTAAGTCCGTGCACGTTCAGCACCTGTCGACGCCCTGACCCCACGCGGTGCTAAAGTAGGCAGGACGGCTGCCTTTAATTAGGCAGCGACTGCAACAGTGTTGTTGTCAGTTAATTTGTTTTGAGACTTTTATCGTGGGTCCTCACCACGGCCCGCTGCTCACGCCTCTCTCTCCCCGTCGAAACCATTACATCCCCATGATTTCGGGGTGGAACCACCCCGGGAAAACATAGTATGAGATTTTTTCAGCGTCTTGTTTTAAGCGCGCGCTCAATATCCCGTCTTGCATCGCGCTCCGCGGCTGTTGCGCGCTTGTCAAAGAGCTTTTTGCCTTTGCAAAGTCCCAGCTCCAGTTTGACTTTGCCGCGTTTGAAATACAGTGACAAAGGCACCAGGGTATATCCCTGCAGTTTGATCTGCTGTGCAAACTGGCGGATTTCGCTTTTATGCGCAAGCAGGCGTCGGGGACGCCTTGGGTCCTTATTGAAGATATTGCCCATCTCATAGGGGCTGATATGCATACCTTTGACGATCAGTTCCCCATCATCAATATCGGCCCAGGAATCCTTGAGTGTCACGCCTCCGTTGCGAAGGCTTTTCACCTCAGTTCCCACCAGTTCAATGCCGGTTTCCAGTGTCTCAATCACAAAATATTCGTGGCGGGCCTCCCGGTTTTGGGCAATCATCTTGCGGGGCTCCCCCTTTTTTTCCGCTGCCAGAAGACTCACCTCCTCACATCTGCTTCAAGGCAGGAGAGATATTATAATGCAGTTGCCATTGAATGTCAAGAGGAATTGAATCATTGCATTGAAAAAATTACAGTTCCCCGCGTCCCTGCATCGCACGATAAATTGTTGTCTCGTCGGCGTATTCCAGGCTGGAACCCACCGGCAGACCATAGGCAAGGCGGGTCGTTTTAATGCCCAGGGGTTTAATTAGCTTGGCAAGGTACATGGCCGTCGCCTCTCCCTCCACCGTAGGGCTGGTAGCCATAATGACTTCCTTTACCACATCCGAGTTCAGCCGCGCCAACAGTTCCTTGACACAGAGCTGATCGGCACCAATGCCATCCATCGGGGAAATCAGTCCATGCAGCACATGGTACAGACCGTTGTACTCATGGGTGCGCTCAATGGACTGGATGTCCCTCGGGCTCTCCACCACACAGATACAGGAACGGTCCCGCTTGTTGGACAGACAGATTTTGCAGAGTTCGCCCTCTGTGTAATCCTGGCACAGCCTACAGCGATGCAGCCCTGTCTTGGCATGTTCGATCGCCTTGGCCAGCTCCATGGCCTGCTCGTTGGACATGGCCATGACTTCGTACGCCATACGGGTGGCTCCTTTGCGCCCCACACCGGGAAACCTGGCGAACTGATCGATCAGATTTTCCAGCGGTTCCACATGATTCGGCATTCCGATCTTCCTCTCAGCCAAGTCCAGGGATGTTCATACCGCCGGTCATCTTGGCCATTTCTTCGTCAGCTTCCTTGTCTACGGCTGCTACCGCGCTGTTGACCGCTGCCGCGACCAGATCCTCCAGCATCTCGATATCATCCGGATCCACTGCCTCCGGCTTGATCTTGACGGCGGTGACCTCGTGCTTACCGGTCATAGTGACCGTAACCAGCTCACCGCTGGCTGTACCGGTATATTCCTTGGCTTCCAATTCCGCCTGTTTTTCGCGGATGGCATCCTGCATTTTCTGAACCTGACGCATCATGGCGTTGGGATCGGGACGGCCAAAGCCCTTAGGCATTCTTGCTTTCATATTGTTTTCTCCTTCTCTGAATTAGAATATGGGATCGCTGTTTCAAAATAAACGGTCTCGGGAAGAAAAATCATTTATCTTCCACCACAACATCAACACCCAGCGTTTGCATGGCTTTGAGCGTATCTTCAATGGGGCGGACTTCCTGGCCCGCAGCATCCGTCTGTTTGGGTTCATATGGGCCAATGTTGCACCGGATCCCGCTGACTTCCAGAATAATGCTCTTGAGTGTGCGCCCCGTCTCCTTGTTTTTGCGCATAAAATCGCGGAAGGTCTCACTGCACTCAATCAAGACACGCTTGCCGTCATAGTATGCACTGCTTCCACGCAAAAAAGAGCTGAGTGCAGGGTCACGTTCCTGTAACACCTGAAGTACAGCATGCCATGGCTCAAACGGCTGCGGTGCATGAGCCTGAACCGGTGCGCGCCTTTCCTGATGCATCTGCACCGGAGTGGTCGCTGCCGGAGGCACAGGTGCCGCTCGAAAATTTTCCTGTTCGGGCCGCGGCGATTCCTCAAAGGGAGGTACAACCGGTGCAGTGGAAGGCACAGGAGACGCCGGTGCCGAGGCAAAGGGAGCCGGCTGCGCGGACACCGCCACAGAAGGTGCTGCGGCAACTGTAACAGCAGCCGGACGGACTTCCGGCTGTGTCAGTGAAAAGATGGCAAGTTCCAGTTCGATCCGCTGATCGGTACCGCGCCCCATCTTTTCCAGGGCTTCGCCAAAGGCCTCAATGCCGCGCACAGCTTCCGCTTGTGGCGTGGAAGCCCTTGCCGCATAAGCCGCTTCTTCCTCCGGAGATACTCCGGCCAGCAGCGTTGTGCCCTGGGGCAGCGATGCCAGCATAAGATTGCGATAATGTCCCGCCAGTTCCACGCAGAGCCGACGCATATCCACAGATTTCTGCCGCAGCTCCGCGACCTTTTCCAGCGCAGTGACGGCATCTTTCTTGGCGATGGCATCGCTGATCTCGAACAGATATGCCCGGTCTGTAACACCGGCCATCCGCCTGACGAGTGCTTCATCCACCGCCGTACTGACACCGGCACAGGTATCCAGAATGGACAACGCATCACGCATGGCACCGTCAGCCAGTCTGCCGATCAGCTGGGCAGCCCCGTCGGTGAGATCAAAGTTTTCCTGGCTCGCCACATAGCGCAGCCGCCCGGCAATATCCTGTGCCGTAATGCGGGAGAAGTCATACCGCTGGCACCGGCTCAGAATGGTGGCCGGAACCTTCTGTACTTCGGTCGTAGCCAGTATGAAGATAACATGCGGCGGCGGTTCCTCCATGGTCTTGAGCAGCGCATTGAAAGCAGAGGTGGACAGCATATGCACCTCGTCAATGATATAAACCTTGTACTGGCAGACCGTGGGCAAAAATGCCGTCTCATCCCTCAGATCACGGATGTCATCCACACTGTTGTTGGAGGCAGCGTCGATCTCGGACACATCAAGAACCGTACCGTCGTCAATTCCTCGGCAGACTTCACATTCTCCGCAAGGGTCCGGGCTGGAATGATCCAGACAGTTGATCGCTTTTGCAAAGATTTTGGCGCAGGTCGTCTTACCGGTTCCACGGGTACCGGTAAACAGATAAGCATGTCCGATCCGCCCCGAGGCGATCTGATTTTGAAGTGCGGTCACAATGGCATCCTGGCCAACCACATCGGCAAATTTCTGCGGGCGCCACTTGCGGTACAACGCATGGTACACCAACACGCACCTCCCTCGGCTTTGCGGCAAAAAAGTAAGCGGACAGGGTTCGCGGGGGTGTGCCCCGCGGCTGCGCTGCTTTGCATACGGATGCAGGCTTGCCGCGGCGCCGGGTACGCACCGCTTAATGCTGCTCGGTTCCCCGCCTGACATGGTTCACAGGGCACCCGCGCACGGGGCCCGCATCCGTATGCAAAACAGCGCAAATACAGCCCTGTCCGCTTTTAGCATTATACAATACCGCGCGCCCAAATGCAAGTGCCGGGCTGCGCAGCCTTTGGCAAAAAATCAGGAAAAAATCTGTTTGGCAATATCGGCGCTGGCTTTGGCATCCCGGGCATAGAAATCTGCGCCGATCTGCCGGGCATATTCAGGAGTAAGCACTGCGCCGCCCACCATGACCTTGCAGGGAAGTCCTTCCCTGTGAAGCGCCTCAATGGTGGCCTGCATACTCGCCACTGTGGTGGTCATCAGCGCCGACAGCCCGACCAACGGCGCACCGGTTTCCCTGACGGCCTGCACTACCGTTTCCGGCGGAACGTCACGCCCCAGATCCAGCACATCGTAACCATAGTTTTCCAGGATGACCCGCACAATATTCTTGCCGATATCGTGCACATCTCCCTTGACCGTCGCCAGCACAATGCGGCCGCGGCTCTCCCCCTGCCGGCCGGAAGCGGCAATCGCCTCCTTGACCAGTTCAAAAGCCGCCTGTGCTGCCGATGCCGACTGCAACAGCTGAGGAAGGAAGATGGTTCCCTTTTCAAATCCGTCCCCCACTGCGTCCAGAGCGGGGATCAATGTCTCATTGACCAATGTCAGCGGCTCGGTCACCTCAAGCGCCTGCTTGGCAGCCTGACGCGCCTCAGCTTTCAGCCCGCGGCGAACTGCATCAAACAATGACATCTGCCCGCCAGAGACCGGAACCTGTGCTGTCGTGTCCGTCTTGGCGGACTGTGTCGTCTGTACCTGCACACCGGCATAGGCCTCGATATAGTCGGCGCTTTTTTCATCCTGAGAAGTCAGTACACGGAATGCCCGCACTGCTCCCATCATTTCTGGCGTATTCGGATTGATGATGGCAAGATCCAGCCCCGCCTGCATGGCCATGGTCAGGAATGTAGAATTCATGTACCCGCGGCAGGGCAGGCCGAAGCTGATGTTCGACACGCCCAGTACCGTCCGTACACCAAGCTCTTTTTTGCAGCGGGTCAAGGCTTCCAGAGTCTGAGCGGCTCCCTCCTGCTGAGCGCTGGCCGTCAGCGTCAGGCAATCGATATAGATATCCTCCCGCGGGATACCCACCGATTCAGCCGCCCGGACAATACGCTCCGCAATGGCAAAGCGCTCCCCTGCCGTTTTGGGGATCCCGTGTTCATCCAGCGTCAGGCCCACCACGGCTGCGCCGTATTTTTTGCACAGCGGCAAAATAGAATCCAGCACAGCCTGTTCCCCGTTGACCGAATTGACAATGGGCTTTCCGTTATAAATCCGCAGCGCCCGGGCCAGGGCATCCGGATTGGAGGAATCCAACTGCAGCGGCAGGTCAGTCACTCCCTGCAGTTCCTTGACCAGATGGGTCAGCACTTCGGCCTCATCAATACCGGGCAGTCCTGCGTTGACATCCAACACCTGCGTCCCTGCCTCGGCCTGTGCCACCGCCTGCGCGCAGGGATAGGCGGAATCCCCCTCTCTCAGCGCCTGCTGCAGCCGCTTTTTGCCGGTAGGATTGATTCTCTCCCCCACCACGGTGATTCCATTGACCTCAACGCACCGCACCGGGGTGCAGAGCACGCTCTTTCGCACAGGTACTTTCCGGGCAGGAACTTTATCCGCAAAAGTCTCTTTCAAAAGCCGGATATATTCTGGATTGCTCCCGCAGCAGCCTCCCACCATGGAAACCCCGGTAGTCAAATATTCCCGCATATCGCGGGCAAACTCTTCCGGCGTGATATCATAGCTTCCGTCCGGATTAGGCAGTCCTGCATTGGGCTTGACAAATACCGGCATTCCGGCAGGTACACAACGGCACAGACGCTTGGCAAAGGGCAGGATTTCCACCGGTCCCAGCGAGCAGTTGATACCGATGCCATCCACGCCCAGACCTGCTGCTGTGGCGGCAAAACTCTCTACCGTACAGCCGGTGAAGGTTCTTCCCCGGCTCTCAAAGCTCATGGAGACAAGCACCGGAAGATTGCTGTTTTCCTTGGCAGCCAGGATTCCCGCCTTGAGTTCGTACAGATCAGTCATCGTTTCCAGCACAATGAGATCGGCCCCTGCCTCCACACCGGCACGCACCATATCGGCAAACTGGGAACAGGCCTCCTCAAATTCCAGCGTTCCCGCCGGAACAAGAAGCTCCCCCAGCGGGCCGATATCCAGGGCCACCAGTGCTCCGGTTTCAACCGCGGCACGCCGTGCGCAGGCAATGGACTCAGCAATCACCTGCTGTGTGGTATATCCGGTCCCCGCCAGTTTTTTAGGATTTGCCCCAAAGGTGTTTGCAAACAGAACGTCCGCGCCCGCCCTTGCATAATCACGATGGATGGCCTCGAGGGTTTCCGGCATGGAAAACGCAGCCAGTTCCGGTTTTTCTCCGGGTTTCAGCCCCCGCTCATTCAGCTGGGTGCCCATGGCGCCGTCCATAAGAATGAAACGCTTACGGTCGAACAATTCAGCCAGTTTCACAGGTAGTCCCCCTCTTTCGGTATGCGCAGGTCTCGCGCAGTACGCAATGTGCACAGCCTGCTCTTGCCCCGGTGACCGGGTGCTCTGCCGTGCCCAGAATCGCCGTCACACTCTTGCGCGGCGTCATCAGATGTTCTTTTGTCACGCATAAGCCAATTCCCCGTACTGTATCCAGTGCAAGGCAAAGCTCATCCTGCATGGCCAGCGGACAGTCGCCATACCCGGGAGAATATCGTCCCGTCATATAGCGGCCCTGTTTTTGCTGCTGCGTGCGGATCTGTGCTTCCAGATCGTCGCACAGCCCTTCCATCAGAACAGAGGCCGCCGCATCCGCCACAGCTCCCAGTGCAATGTCCCGCAGACATAGCCGGCGCAGCAGAGCATCCGCCCCGCTGCCAAGGGTCACAGCCATCAGGACCACGCCATCGCATCCCGACAGATGGCGGGCAAGGTCACTTCCTCCGTCATGCAGCCAGGGAAGATCAGCCGGCAGTTCCCGCCAGATGCCCCGTGGCGTACAGGCAGCGCGCAATTCGCTTTCCGCGGTCCGGAGCAGGGTCTCGGTATTTTCATCCGGCGTCCAGTTCGCTGCCCCAAGATAGCGCAGTGTGGTTGCCCGGTCCAGGTTTTTGGGCAGAGACAGTTCCATCGTATGCTTCCTTCCCCTTCAGTGCATTATCTCCGGGGCAGAAGATCCCGGATGCCGTCGTAGACCTCAGCAGCCACAGAAGCATCATTCATGGCGTAAAGATGGACGCCGTCCGCACCGCCCTCAATCAGGTCTCTCAGCTGATTCACGGCGTATTCCACGCCCGCTTTGTTCAGCGACTCAGGGTCATCCTGCCAGCGGGAGATCATCCGGGTAAATTCGGAGGGCAGGCTTGCGCTGGACAGTGCCACTGTGCGTTCCACCTGGCTGCGGCGCACAATCGGCATGACACCGGCAGAGACCGGCAGCGTGATGCCCGCTTTGCGTGCCATATTCAGGAAACGGTAAAAATGGCCGTTGTCAAAAAACAGCTGTGTAACCAGATGCTGAGCACCGTTTTCCTGCTTGTGGCGGAGGTTTGCGACATCCTGCAGGAGCGTCGGTGCCTCAGGATGACCTTCCGGGTAGCACGCGCCGGACACGCTGATATCTGGGGCCGTCTCGCGGATGTAGGTCATCAGGTCACTGGCATGGTGAAAATCCGGGCTTTCCGGCCGGAGCGGGGTACGGTCGCCCCGCAGAGCCAGCACATTGCTGACCCCGGCCTCCCGCAGCTTTTGCAGAAGCTGTGCCGCCGAAGTCCGGTCGCTGCCCATGCAGATCATATGTGCCAGAGGAAGAATTCCCAGTTCCTTTTGCAGGAAATCTGCCACTTCTACGGTAGACACCCCGCCGGCAGAACCGCCTGCACCGTAAGTAACGCTGATAAAGTCCGGCGAAAGTTCCTTCATCCGGCGCAGCGTCTGCTGCATGGCGGTAAACTGTGTGGTCTGCTTCGGCGGGAAGCATTCGATGGAAAAGACACAGCTTTTTGCCTGAAACAAGTCCGAAATTTTCATATACCCTCGCCCCTTCTATTTTTCTCGCCCAAATTCTATTTTTACGCCGCCTGGTCACTCTGCTGGTCATCCCAGGCCGTGCAGTCCACCTGCATCGTACCGTCATGAGATACTACCGTAACGGTTCCGTCCAGGTCGGTACGGTAAAATGCCGCACCAATGTTTTCTACCCGTTCCACCACTTCAGCGTGCGGATGCCCGTAATCATTGTCCAGTCCGCAGCTTGCCACCACGATTTCCGGATCAAGGATAGAGAGAAAATCTTCGGTATTGGAAGTATTGGAACCATGATGTCCTGCCTTGAACAGATCAGCATCCAGCCCATACCAGTAACGCTGCACCAGTTGTTCCTCCACCTCCGACTCCGCATCGCCGGTATCCACAAAGCAAAAGGAGCCGGCAGTAAACCGCAGACAGAGGGAAAGGTTGTTGAGGTTATCCCCTGCCTCCTCCGGTGTCGGGGCGAGCAGCACTTCCAGCTGTCCGCCGCCCAGAAGGTAAGTCGCCCCGGTTGTGGCCTGTACCTGAGCAATTCCATACTCTTCCGCGGCCTGGAGCGTACGCTCCAGCATAGCGGACTGCTCCTCCAGGCCATCCAGATCCGGCAGAATCAATGTATCGGTGGGAAAGGCTTCCAAGACAGCTTCCATCCCTCCGATATGGTCCGAGTGGGGATGCGTCATGACAACGTATTTCAGCCGTTCCACCCCTGCGCCTTCCAGGCTGCGTAGAAGCTGCTCCTCGGAATCGGAGGTACCAGCGTCGATCAGGCAGAATTCTCCATCCTGACAAATCAGTACCGCGTCCCCCTGCCCGACGTCCAGAAAGCTGACGGATGTATCCCCGGAAGCCACAACCTCTGCGTCCGGTGTACTGCTTTGGATATCAAGCCGGTCATACAGGTCTTCCCAGGTCGGCACAATCCCCTGACCACCGTAATACTCGACCACAAAAGCAGCCAATGCAACACAGCAGGCCAGTACCGCTGTCAGTGCAGATGCAATTTTTCGTGCAGTGTCCGAACGGTGTCTGCGTCTTTTTCTGCGAGCCATCTTCTTATGTTCCTTACTCTTCCTCCGGACCCAGTTTGCGTTCCTGCCACTGGGCACGGGTGATCAGAACAGCGCGAGGCTTCGCTCCCTCATAGGGACCGATCACGCCCTCCTGCTCCATCTGATCCATGATTCGGGCAGCACGGGCATATCCCAGCTTACAGCGGCGCTGCAAAAGGCTGGTAGATGCCTGTCCCGCTTCAATGACACATTCCACTGCCTGGTCAAACATGGGATCGTGGGCCGACGAGCCGTCTGCATCATCGTCCCCCGAGTCCTTGCCCTTTTCCGACACAGCGCGGCGCTCCATCTCCGCGATCATCTCTTCGTCATACTGGGCCTGGCTGGTCGCCTTGATGAAACTGAGAACCGCCGAGATTTCCTCATCTGTCACATAGGTGCCCTGGATGCGAATGGGCTTTGCTGCACCCACCGGCAAGAACAGCATATCACCGTTGCCCAGCAGCTTTTCCGCTCCGCCGGAATCCAAGATCGTCCGGGAATCGATCTGGCTGGACACTGCAAAAGCAATTCGGCTGGGGACATTTGCCTTGATCAGACCGGTAATGACGTCAACGCTGGGACGCTGCGTGGCAATGATCAGGTGGATGCCCGCCGCACGGGCTTTCTGCGCAATACGGCAGATGTAGTCTTCCACTTCCTTGCCCGCCACCATCATCAAGTCAGCCAACTCGTCAATGACAATGGCAATATAGGGCAGATGTTCCAGATTGGAGTACTGTTCCGCCAGCTTATTGTAGCTCTTGATGTCACGGACATTATTCTCGGCAAACAGTTTGTAGCGGCGCTCCATCTCCGCCACCGATGCGCCCAGGGCACCGGCCGCCTTGCGCGGTTCGGTCACCACAGGCATCAGCAGATGCGGGATTCCGTTATACTCCGCCAGTTCCACGACCTTTGGGTCGATCAGGATGAGTTTGACATCCTCGGGACCCGAGCGGAACAAAAAGCTGATAATGATAGAATTGACGCACACCGATTTGCCGCTGCCGGTGGAGCCGGCGATGAGCAGATGGGGCATCTTGCACAGGTCCGCCACCTGAGCGGTTCCTGCAATGTCCTTGCCCAGTGCCATGGTAAGCGGAGAGCGCATATTGATATAGCTCTGCGCCTCAAAGACGCTGCGGATGTTGACCGCCGACCGCACCCGGTTGGGCACCTCGATGCCCACTGCGGGTTTGCCGGGAATGGGTGCCTCAATGCGGACTCCGGCCGTTGCCAGGTTCAGCGCAATATCATCCGCCAGATTGGTGATGCGGCTGATCTTTACGCCGGCCTGAGGCTGGAGCTCATACCGCGTCACCGAAGGTCCGCGGCAGATATCCAGAATCCTGGTTTTCACGCCGAAGCTGTCCAGCGTCTTGACCAGAGTGTCCGCATTCTTTTTCATTTCCCGGGCAGCCCCCGCATCATCCTCCGCGCGGGAAGGATTGAAAAGATTCAGGGACGGGTAGCAATAGGGCTGATGCTCTTTTTGCTCTGCAACAAGCTCGGACAAAGGGGCCGTCTGTTCAGCCTTGTCTGCCCGGGGCAGCGTATGCACCGGTTCAGAGGCAGAATTTCCCACCGACTCACTGACGCGCAGACGTCCTGCCGCCGTCGGCTGCGAGTCCGGCTGCCTATCCTCCGCAGGGGGTGCAAGGGGTGCTCTGGAAACCTCAGCAGCCGCCGAGGCACCGTTGAGTAGGCTTCCCATGGGCACACCGGCATTCCAGGCCGCCTGTGCCTGATCAAAGCTGCCGCCGATGGAAGGAATCACATCCGTCGTTCCCAAAGGATCCGGCTGAGAGTGATCCACCATTCCCGCAGTGCCAGTCTGCCGGGAGACATTCAGTCGAATTTCGCCCACAGGGGCATCTTCATCGTTCTGGGGCAGCTCTCCCATAGCCTTCTGGATCAGGTCATCCAACTCGCTGGCGGAAGTGGTATCCGGATCGGGCGTTGCTTCCAGATGGAGGGAGAAATCTTCCTCCGGCTCAGCCGCCTGTCGGACCGGCTCAAGCCGCTGTGGAGCCTTCTTCTCTCTCTTTCCCAACTGTTCCAGCGGATCAAGGCCGAATGTACCGCCGGGGCCGATCACCACCGGTTCCAGCGGGTCGTGTTCCACCGCTTCCTGCAAGGCACGGCTGGACATATCCGGGCCAAGATCCACATCGAAGGAAGCGCGGGACTCTGTTTCCGGCATGACCGGCATCTGGGCAGCCGGTTCGGGGCGGGCCGTTTCCTGACTTTGCGCCCGGCGGCCGTTGCGGCGTGCCTCATCCTGTGCCAGATAAGGGGCCGCGTCAAACGCCGGGTGATGCGGCACGTTCTGTGCCGGATCCTGAGGCAACGTTCCGGTCAGATTTTCAATTGGCTCCTCCTCCGGACCGCCCGCAAAAAGCTGCGTATCATAGGCGTCTTCCTCTTCATAGGAAGATGCACGTGCCTCTTTCAGCCGTGCGGCCTGATAGGCAATAAACTGCACCACATCCCGCGGCGTGACGGCAAAGAACACCATCAGTCCGGTGGCAAACAGCAAGAGCATAACAAAGTTGGCTGCCGGGCGCCCGCAAAGCGCCACCAGAGTAGCACCGATGGCTCCGCCAAAAACGCCGCCGCTCCAGAACTTGCTTTGCCCCCAAGCAAACAGGGTCTGCACAACCTGAATAAAATTGGAATCCCCCACCTTGAAATCCGAAAAGACGATGGGTACACTTGCGCAAACCAGTGCAAGAAGCAGCGTCTTGGCCAAGAACTTGCCCACCAGATAACCCGATGCAATCAGATAGGCAAGATACAGCAAAAGCGGTCCGACCAGATAGGTTACAATGCCAAACACGCCGAACATCCAACTGCGCACAACGCTCCATGCGCTCTGTCCAGGTACGATAACCAGCGCGATGGCCAGAATTCCCACCGCAGCAAGAGGAATGCTTCCCATAACACTGTTGCGTTCCTGGCGTCTGCGGGCACGGTTGGCCGCCGAGCGGGACGGGCTTTTTTTCTGCCCGGATGCCTTGGACTGAGTGGCAGACCGGCGCTTTGCCGATGAACTGCTACGCGATGATGATTTCTGAGATGATTTTCCGGAGCCTTTTCCGGAGCAAGACTGTGCCATTTTCGATGTACTCCTCAAACAATCATTGGTATCTTATCGTTTGCAGAATTTATGTAGCAAAAGGGGCCCGGCACCAGACCTGGTACTGAACTCCTTTATAAAAATCCATGGTTTATTATTTTATCATGAATAGGCCGGATTGTAAAATCCAACAAAGGTTTTTACGCCGGGTTTCGTTGTAAAACCTTCCTTATAATAGAAGACAAACTTTTGGCGTATCTCACAAAAATGGAGTTTCCCACAAGCTCACCGGTTCTTTTCAATCTCGCCGTACAAATACCCCAAAGCATCCCCCAGTCCCCCCAGCGAATCAATCAGGCCTTCCTGCACAGCCTGTTCGCCGTTCAGCACGGTCCCCATATCCATCACCAGTTCACCGGTATTGTGCATCAGCTGGGTAAATCGCTTGGCGGAAATTCTGGAGTGCTTTGCAACAAAGCCGACGATGCGTTCCTGCATCTGCTCAAAATACCGAAGCGTCTGCGGAACCCCCAGCACCATGCCGGAATGGCGCACCGGATGCACCGTCATGGTTGCTGTCGGCACAATAAAGCTGCGGCCGGCAGACACCGCCAACGGAATTCCGATAGAATGCCCTCCGCCCAGAACCAGCGTTGCGCTGGGTTTGGTCAGGCCGGCAATCAGTTCTGCCAGTGCCAGCCCCGCTTCCACATCGCCCCCGACCGTATTCAGAATCACAAGAAGTCCCTCGATTTCCGGATCTTCTTCAATATCCACCAGCTGAGGGATCACATGCTCATATTTTGTTGTTTTTTGATTGTCTGGCGACAATGTGTGTCCTTCAATCGTTCCCACTACAGTCAGACAATGAATGGCATACCTTCCCCGTGTCGCCGCAACACTGCCGCTTTCAGCAATCATATCTTGTTCTTTCTGCCTTTGCAGAGTGTCTTCCCGTTCTCCGGCCATGCTATTTCTGGTACTCATCGCGGACCCTCCCTTTTTTCCGAGATTTATTTTGCCGGCGCCGTTGGCCGTGTTCCTTTGGCAGTATGCCCAGCTATGACAGTCGATATTTAGCAACGAATACAAAAACTTAGATAAAAAATTGACAACTGTCGGCAGATTGATTATACTAATTTATAGCAATAAATGTTCGTTTGGCGTACGGCTCAAAAAGGCCGGTCCGCCGTTGGAAAGAAATTTCGGCATTTTCGATTATGCCTTTGCACGGGAGGTGCACATTCGCCATGTCCACGCAAGGAAAGGTTTCCCTGCCCGTCATCAAGCGGTTGCCCAAATACTATCGCTACCTGACAAACCTGGCTGCCGATGGCAAGGACAAAGTTTCTTCCAGTGAACTCGCCCATATGATGGGAACGACCGCCAGTCAGGTGCGGCAGGATTTCAACTGTTTCGGAGGCTTCGGACAGCAAGGCATCGGTTACAAGGTTGATGTTCTGCTGGAAGAGATCGGTCATCTTCTGTTTGGTACAGGAGAACTTTTGCCCACCATTCTCATCGGCGCCGGACGCCTGGGCAATGCAGTCTCCAGTTTCATTGCCCGGGACACCAACGGGTATCGCCTGCTCGCCGCTTTCGACGTCAATCCGGATCTTGTGGGGCATCAAATGAGCGGTGTCACCATCCGTCCGTTGGAAGAACTGGAGTCATTTTGTCTGGAGAACAAGCCGACGGTCGCCGTTTTGTGCGTTCCCCGTCAGAGTGCCGTGGATTTGAGTGATGAGCTCGTCCGGCTGGGCATCCAGGGATTCTGGAACTTCAGCCACTACGACCTTTCTGTGGCTCACCCGGAAGTTACGGTAGAAAATGTGCACCTTGGAGACAGCCTGATGAGTCTTGGCTACCGTCTGCGCAATTCCGAAACCTGAACATCCTTTGCCCCGGCATACCAAGTATTCGTCTTTTTGTAAAAGCCGCCATTGTCGACGGCTTTTTTCTTTGCCCGCGGCATTGCTTTTTTCTTACGTCTGTCTATAATAATTTGTAACCGCCCGTTGAACCGGCAAGGAGATCCATTTCCGCCGGGGCGTGGACTGTTTGAACGGAGGATATCCATGGCAAAACTCTATTTCCGGTATGGCGCAATGAACAGCGGCAAGACTACCGCACTTTTACAGGTTGCCTTCAACTATAAGGAACGGGGCATGCGGGTACTGATTCTCAAACCCTCCATTGATACCAAGGGCGGTGATCAGCTGGTTTCTCGCCTCGGCATCAGCTGCCGGGTGGACGCACTGGTCACGAAAGAAATGGATATTGTTCAGCTGGTTGCCCGGGATCGGGAAGTCAACGGTCCCCTTGCCTGCGTGCTCTGCGACGAGAGTCAGTTTTTTACCCCGGAACAAGCTGAGCAGCTTTTTCGCGTAACGGTAGATTTGAGTATTCCCGTCATTTGTTACGGTCTGAGAGCCGATTTTATGATGCGCGGCTTTCCCGGCTCCACCCGGCTGCTGGAGCTGGCACACACCATTGAAGAATTGAAAACCATCTGTGCATGCGGGCGCAAGGCTATCTGCAACGGACGCAAAGTCAACGGAGAGTATGTTTTTGAAGGGGCCCAGGTTGCCATTGACACCGTGGACAATGTTGAATACCAAAGCCTTTGCCCCCAATGCTGGTACCGCGAATACCGGGCTTTTCTCAGGCGTACCGGAAAAGCCGAATAACACCCACGCAATGATGATAAAAGGCGTACAGAAGCATGTTTTCTGTACGCCTTTTTACTATGTTTTTCGGATCACATTTCCTTATCGCCTTTATTGACTCTGCGATAGTATTGGCGGTATTGTTGCGGGGACAACCCCGTCGCATCCTTGAACACCCGGCGGAAATGTGCCGTCGTCATGAATCCGGCTTTGGTCGCCACTGCAGAAATACTGTCATCACTCTTTTCAATCATGCTCTGCGCGGCTTTGATGCGGATCCCGTTGATGTACTCCACCAAACTGAGGTTGATTGTCTTTTTGAACAGTCGGCTCAAATAATACGGACTGATATAGAATTTTGCCGCTATATCCGTCAGCGTAAGCTTTTCAGCAAAATGCACAGCGATATAGCTTTGGATTTGTTCAATGATGCGATTACTGACCCGTGCATTTTCTTTTCCCCTCTCGGGCTGTGCCATACACAGATGCTTCAGGTAGAGCAAAAGCGTCCCCAGAATCAGTTTATTTGCCGCTCTTGCGTCCTCTTCCTCAACAGTTTGAAGCTGCATCATCTGCTGGAGCATTGCATGGATCCGATTCTGCTGCTTGACCGTGATATGATTGAGCAAATGATTGGAACCGTTGCTCAGAAAATCAAAGAAATCTACATTTTCAAAGCTCCGGCACAAGTCGTTCAGATAATCCGGGCTGAAAATGACCGCGATCCGGCTGGAGGGGCCCTCTCCGATGGATCCTGTTTTATGAATCTGGTTTTCCCCGATCAAAACCACACTTCCCGCATTGACGATATACGCCGTATCCTCAATAAAATAGCGACGGGAGCCTTCAATTTCATAATAGATTTCATACTTGTGGTGCGTGTGAAAGGTTGCCATTTCATAAGCGCCCGAACGGTCAACTTTCTCAATATAAAAATCCAGTTCAGGTGAATATCCGCCATTCATATCTGTGTCATCTCCCTCTCATCCTGTTTTCGAGATGCCGTCCCCTTGTTTAGTATAATAGCACATTTTTTGTCATTTTTCAAAACGTTTTTTGGGAGTTTTTCTTGATTTTCCTATAAAAAGCTTTTTATACACGCTTGCATGCGCATCAAAGTGATATTTAAAGTACTTTCTGACCTCGTTCATTTGTTTTGTCCGGCTCACAGCCATTCCGTTTTTTCATAAATTGTTGTCCCCCGGATTTCACGGCAACGCAACGGTTCATACTGAATCATACACAAAATGCATTCTATTTGGGCCGTATCCCTTCCTTTGTCATTTTACATGACAAAACCGACAAAATATGATAAGATAGATAAAATAGATATAGTTTTGACTGCATTTTGCTGGAATGCTGTTATTTTACACAAAGGAGGTGGCCAACATCACCGAAAACTATGATTCCGTGCTGGATTGTGAACTTTTTGATATGCTTTCCCAAAGTTCTTCTGACATTTATTTTTATGTAAGCAATATTGCGACAGGTCGTTCCCGCTGGAGCGCCGCGGCCGTGGAAGAGTTTGATCTGAAAGACGAATACCAGGACGGTGCAGACTGGCTTTGGCTTTGCCGGATCCATCCGGAAGATCAGACCGATTTTGTACGCAATCTGGAACGAATGTTCAATGGTCAGAACGGCGATGTCCACCATTGTGAATACCGCGTCAAAAACAAGGCCGGGCAATATGTATGGATCCGCAGTCGCGGTGTCCTGCGGCGAAACAGCGACGGCTCTCCCGCTGTGTTTACCGTTGTGCTGCGCAATATGGGTCTCAATCCCAAATATGACACCAACACCAGCCTGTACACCATTCACGAATTCCGCGCCCGGCTGTATGATACGCTCTCCCAGCCCAACCAGCGCGGAGGAATCTTGCTATTCGGGATCGATGACTTCAGCCGCATCAATGACGTACACGACTATGCTTTCGGCAACCTGGTATTGCGCGCCTTTGCCGAAAAGCTTCTTTCTGTGCATCTGCCCGGTTTCCTGTTCCGCATGGATGGCGATAAATTTGCTTATTGGATGCAGGACGCCGAGGCGGAAGATCTGGAGATTGTCTTTTCCCGCTATCTTTCCGTTGCGTCAGAATTGAAAGTGGGAGAAGAGGAGATTCCTCTTGTTCTGACCGGTGGTTATGTACTGTATCCCGCAGACGGCAACCGCGCCGAGGATCTGCACCGCCGGCTGGAGGTCGCCCTCAACGCAGCGAAGCTGACCTGTCCCGGCGGCGTCTGTGCCTTTTCTTCCGAAATGTTCCGCGATGAGCAGCGCCTCGATGCGATGCGCGCAGCAATTCACCGCAGTGTACTGAATAATTTTGAGGGATTCTATCTCCTTTATCAGCCGCAGATCTACGCCATGAGCAAGACTTGCCCGGCTGCTGAAGCAATCCTCTGCTGGGCTTCCGATGACTACCCCCATGTTTCTCATGAAGAACTGATGGCCGCTCTGGAAGAAAGCGGCGACATCCTTCCTCTTGGGCACTGGGCATTGGAGCAGGCTCTTCAGCAGGTACAGCAGTGGCAGAAAATGGTTCCTTCGTTCGGCATCAGCATGGATATCTGCTGCCGGCAGATTGTACAGCGCAGCTTCATTGAACACATCTGCCAGCTTGCCGCCAAGTATAATCTGCCTTCCGGCACACTCTGCCTCGAGCTGAACGACGGCTGTTATGCAGCCGGCTCCCGCCATCTGTTCGACCTGACCGACCTTCTCCGCAATGTGGGGATCATGACGGCACTGGATGGATTCTCTCCGGAACATCTCACGCTTTCCATGCTTCGGGATATGCGTCCGCAGTGGATCAAAGTACCGCCGCACCTGGCTCTGGACACAGATAATACCAAGCCGGAGATTTTGCCCTCCCTGTTTGCTCTTTTCCACCAAATCGGGATGCATATCTGTGCAGAAGGACTGGAAAGCCAGGAGCAGGCGCAGGCCACCATCCGTGCCGGTGCAGATTTTGTTCAGGGCCCGCTCTATTCGCCGCCTCTTGACAAAGACACCTTCTGCGACCGCTTTATCTCTCCACAGGCGTAACGTCTGTCCCATTTACGACCACAAAGGAAGTTGATCGTTTTATGCCCGAGCAATACTCGCTCAGCGCCTGCATTGTCTCTTATTGTGACTATGATGAAGTCTGCGCCGCCGTGCGCAGTATCCTGCAGTACACTCCGGGAGATCTTTCCCTCTACGTGATTGACAACGCAAGCCCGGACGGCTGCGGAGACAAACTGATCCACACAGATTTTGGCGACCCGCGCGTGCAGGTCATCACCTTACCGGAGAATGTCGGTTTCGGACGCGGGCACAACACTGTCCTGCCACTGCTGAAAAGCCGTTTTCATTTTATTCTCAATCCCGACGTCGTGTTGCATGACGATGTCCTTCATAAACTGGCATCCTGGCTGGACGCCCACCCTCGGGTAGCCATGGCTACGCCTCAGCTGTATTATCCGGACGGCCGCGTTCAGAATCTGCCGCGCCGCAAGCCTACCCCCTGGCTGCTGTTTGCGCGCCAGCTGGCACCGCGCTTTCCCGGCTCTCCTTTTGACCGCGGTGACCGGCACTATACCATGCAGGACGAAGATCTATCCCAGCCCCGTCCCATTGAATTTTGCACCGGCAGTTTTATGGCTGTCCGAACAGAGATTTTGCAGCGAGTCGGCGGATTTGATGAGGAGTACTTCATGTATGTGGAGGATGCCGATCTCACCCAGAAAATTTTGCGGGAAGGTCAGGTTTTTCTGGTCCCGCAATGCCACGCCGTCCACGCATGGCACCGCGCCCCGGCCCGTGACGCCGGGAAATTCAAGATGCAGCTTGTCAGCATGATCCGATACTTCAAAAAGTGGGGAATCCAAAAAGGCAGCATCTGATGCACTGCTGCACTGCCAGCTATAAACGTTCATCCAAACAGGCGCCTTCTCCCATTCCGGCGAGAGGCGTTCTTTTTGTTCACATTCCAATGGATGGCCGCTTCATTAGCAGCGAACAACATCTTGTATTTACGAAATATCTTTGTTAAACTTGTATATATACAGTCCTTGGTATACAAAGTATGGGAGGAATAAAAATCAATGCTGTCTGATATTGAGATCGCCCAGGCTGCCAAGACGCAGCCCATCACTGAAATCGCCGAAAAAATCGGTGTGGACTCGGATTCCTTGATTCCTTACGGCAAATACAAGGCTAAAATCAACCACCAGCTGATTCATTCCGACCGTAAAGACGGCCGGCTGATTCTTGTCACTGCCATCAGCCCCACGCCCGCAGGTGAAGGAAAAACCACTACCAGCGTCGGTCTGGCTGACGCCATGAACTCCCTCGGCAAAAAGACCATGCTCTGCCTGCGCGAGCCTTCTCTCGGTCCTGTGTTCGGCATGAAAGGCGGCGCAGCCGGCGGCGGATACGCTCAGGTTGTACCTATGGAGGATATCAATCTTCATTTTACCGGTGACATTCATGCCATCGGTGCCGCCAACAATCTGCTGGCCGCTATGATTGACAACTCGATTCACCAGGGGAATCCTCTGGGGATCGACCCTCGCCGTGTCACCTGGAAGCGCTGCCTCGACATCAACGACCGTCAGCTGCGCTTCATTGTCGACGGTCTGGGCGGCAAGGTCAACGGCACCCCGCGCGAGGATGGCTTCGACATCACTGTGGCCAGTGAGATCATGGCTGTGTTCTGCCTGGCTACCGACCTGACCGATCTCAAAGAGCGCCTCTCCCGCATTGTGTGCGCCTACACCTTCGACGGCAAACCGGTCACTGCCGGTGACCTGGGGGCCGCCGGTGCCATGACCGCCCTGCTGAAGGATGCCATCGACCCCAACCTGGTACAGACTCTCGAAAACAATCCCGCCATCATCCACGGCGGCCCCTTTGCCAACATTGCTCATGGCTGCAACAGCGTCATGGCAACCAAACTCAGCCTCAAGCTGGCTGACTACGTTGTGACGGAAGCCGGCTTTGGTGCCGACCTTGGCGCAGAAAAGTTCCTGGACATCAAATGCCGTATGGCCGGGCTTTCCCCGGATGCCGTCGTTCTGGTGGCCACCGTCCGCGCACTCAAGCATCACGGCGGATGCCCCCGTGCAGACCTGAATACCCCCAATGTCGAGTATGTGCGCAAGGGCGTTGCCAACCTGGCACGCCATATTGACAACCTGAAAGACCAGTTCGGCCTGTCCGTGTGTGTGGCGGTCAATGCCTTCCCCACCGATACCGACGAGGAAGTTGCCGTGATCCGCAATCTCTGCGCCGAGAAGGGTGTCCCCTGCGCTCTGTCTGAAGTGTTTGCCAAGGGCGGCGCCGGCGGTGTGGAACTGGCAAAGACGGTTCTGTCCATCATGGATGCCCGTCCGATCCATTACACCTACGATCTGGAACAGAGCCTTGCCGACAAGGTCAAAGCGGTGGCTCAGAAAATCTATCGTGCCGACGATGTCCGCTTCACGCCTGCCGCCAAAAAGGCTCTGGATGAGTACACTGCCATGGGATACGGCAATCTGCCCGTCTGCATTGCCAAGACGCAGTACTCGTTCAGCGATGACGCCTCCCTGCTGGCTGCGCCGGAACACTTCACCATGAATGTACGTGAGGTCCGTCTGTCCGCCGGCGCCGGGTTTATAGTTGTTATCTGCGGGAACATCATGACGATGCCCGGTCTGCCCCGCCATCCCGCTGCCATGGATATTGACTGCGATGCCCAGGGACGTATTACCGGTCTGTTCTAAAGCCTCTGGCCTGTAATTGCGCAATCCAAAAATCCCGACCTTCGGATCAAACAGCAGGTGCTGAACCGAGAAGGTCGGGATTTTTGTTGCATTGAATTCAGTCGGATTTTTTTACAGGATTTGATCTCACTCTGCTTTTGGCTTTTCCGGGGCAGGAGTCTCCTCCACGCAAAATGCAGAATTTTCCTTGCGTAATCCGGAAAAAGCCCGCTTGATGTCTTCCGCCACATCGCCGCCAGGCATAGTCGCCCCAAAAGACGGCACAAAGCAGAATTTCCGAATCACGAAGATCAGTCCGATGGATGCCACACCAAGAAGGTTCTCCACCGCAGATCCATGTCCCAGAATCATATTTCGGGCGATGGCATACAAAAGCACTTCCAGGGCGCTGCCGGGGCTATGTTTGGCCAGCATCTTGATAAATTCGATTCCGATGACCAGGTTGAAGGCATGGCCCAGAAAGGTCTGGAACGCCTCAGTGCTGGAACTGCTCCACAAGGTCAGCATCTCTTTGGCAACGGGGATGGCACTGATCAGCAGACCGAGAAGCACCAGGCAAGACACCACTACCTCCAGCAAGCTGGCCAGTTCCGCAACCTGATCCCGCAGGGCAAACTTGATGCGCTCCTCCTGCCGGTGCAGTTGCGTCCGGGTAAGCCGTTGTCTGGTTTGCGTTTCCTTCATGAAATATTCCTCAGCTTTCTCCGCCGCACAGAAATGGCGGCCGTCTTTGTCGTGTTTTGTCTCATTATAACAGGATTTCCCCTTTGACATCAAGCCTTTTGCAATTTCCCAGCCTAAAAAACGGAGCCGCCCAAAAGGCAGCTCCGTTTTTGCAGATTCAGTTTATTCTTTACTGCTCAATCGCCTTGACAACACGATTGAGGTCGTTTTCGTCCTCACAGACGATCTGGACCGGCTGGCTGAAATCCAGGCTCATCAGGCCGAGAATGCTCTTGGCATCGGCAATGCTGCCCTTGACGTCATGCACGCCAACCTCGTTATAACACTTGGCAGCGGCAGACACGATCCCCTGGACTTCGCTAAAGTTGGAAACCTTGACTTGTCTTACCATAATATATTCCCTCCATTTTTCCCATGCAATACCTGCGCACAACACAATGCGCCAAGTACTTGCAGCATCATTATAGCATTATTATTGGAATTGGTGAGACAAGACAAGCCCATAGCGGCACTTTTCTGCAATTTGCACAATCCAAATTCAACGGTGCGCCTATTTCTTGTAACTGCGTCCACTTTTTTTCGTCTCTTCAGAATGCCTTGTCCACAAACAAGTATTTTTGATTTTGTTTTTGGTATTTTGAGCTTTCTGATCTGACATTTTTCTCTTTTTATTTTACGTCTAGGAACATATTTTTTCTGGTGCGTTGCAGGTGACACAACAATGTTACATAATCAGAATCATCCTGTTTTTCCAGCCTTTACCATTTGCTTTACTTCTGCGGGATACCTTTCATGCTCAAACCGATGCGTTTTTTCTTTGCATCCACGCTGATCACCTTGACCCGGACCACATCCCCAACTTTGAGGACTTCGCGGGGGTGTTTGATATAACGGTCCGTGATCTGAGAGATGTGTACAAGACCATCCTGATGCACTCCGATATCCACAAACGCACCGAAGTCAATGACATTACGGACAGTACCGGACAGTTCCATTCCCTCTTTGAGGTCCTCCAGCTGCATGACATCACTTCGGAGGAGCGGCTTCGGCAAGCTGTCGCGAACATCCCGGCCAGGCTTGCGCAGTTCCGATACAATATCGTTCAAAGTAGGTTCGCCGATGCCGATCTCGGCGCACAACTTGGTTGCCCCCAGCTGTGCCACACGCTTTTCCAGATCGTTCAGTGCCGGGGTACCGATGTCCGCTGCCTGGTATCCGCACTCTTCCAGCAAAGTCCGGGCCGCCGCATAACTTTCCGGGTGTACTGCCGTCTCATCCAGCTTGTTTTTGGCACCCGGCAGACGCAAAAAGCCCGCGCACTGCTCATACGCCTTGGGACCGAGTCCTTTTACTTTTTTCAGTTCCGCACGGCTTGCAAATGCGCCTTCTGTCTCTCTGCGTGCAACAATATTCTTGGCGACTGTTGCCGTAATCCCTGCCACCCGGCGCAGAAGAGGTGCCGATGCTGTGTTGAGATCCACACCAACCGAGTTGACACAGTCCTCCACAACACCGTCCAGTGTTTCGTTCAGACGTTTCTGCGGCATATCATGCTGATACTGACCCACACCTACCGCCTTGGGATCAATCTTGACCAATTCCGACAGCGGATCCTGCAGCCGCCGGGCAATGGATACAGCACTGCGCAGATTTACGTCAAACTGCGGGAATTCTTCCGCCGCCAGCTTGGAAGCCGAATACACACTTGCTCCCGCTTCGCTGACAACCATGTACTGCAAGTGAAGGCCATCGGATTGTGACAGTTCCCGGATCACATCGGCGGCAAACTGCTCGGTTTCCCTTCCTGCCGTGCCGTTTCCGATGGCAAGCAATTCTACGCCGTTTTGACGGATCATCCGTTTGATGATGCTTTTTGCCTGATCCACACGTTTGAATTCCGGAACCGGATACACCACATTGGTGTCCAGTACCCGTCCTGTGGCATCCACTACCGCGACCTTACATCCCATTCGATAGCCGGGATCCAACCCCATCACCACTTTTCCCCGGATCGGGGGCTGCATTAAAAGCTGGCGGAGATTTTCGCCAAATACCTGAATGGCGCCCTCTGCCGCTTTGTCGGAGAGTTCACCGCGAAGTTCTGTTTCCAGACTGGGATGAATCAGGCGCTTGTAAGCATCCAGTGCCGCCGCCTCGACAATCTGCGCGCTGGCGCCTCCTTTGCGATGAACAAACAGCTGTGCCGTGATGGCCGCGGCACGCTCGCTTTCCACCTGGATGCTGACCTTTAAAAAGCCTTCCCGTTCTCCACGGTCCAGGGCAAGCACCCGATGTCCCGGGATCTTGCTCATCGGCTCGGCATAGTCATAATATTGTGCGTAAACACTGTCCTCTTCCTTGGCCTTTACGCTGCGCACCATGCCAAAAGCCCGGTAAAAGCGGCGAAGCTCCGCCCGGCATCGGGCATCATCGGAGATTGTCTCGGCTAGGATATCCTGCGCACCGGCCAGCGCGGCCACTGCGTCGGGGACCTCCTCCCCCAGATACTGCTGTGCCGCCGTCTGCGGATCAAACGCCGGATCCTGCTTCAGAATGTCATCAGCCAGCGGCTGCAGCCCACGGGCCCGGGCAATGCTTGCCCGGGTCTTGCGTTTGGGCTTATAGGGACGGTAGAGATCCTCTACCTCCGCCAGCGTCTTTGCCTCTGCAAGACTCTTTTCCAGCTCTGGCGTCATGGCATTCTGTTCCGTGATGCTGCGGGTGACTTCCTCCTTGCGGGTGTCCAGCCCCCGCAGATATTCCAGCCTCTCCCCCAGAGTTCGCAGCACCTGGTCATCCATAGACCCCGTGGCTTCCTTTCGGTAGCGGGCGATAAACGGAATGGTGTTCCCCTCATCAATAAGGGCAACCGCTCCCGCCACATGGGCAGGCGTCAGATTCAGTTCCTGTGCGAGCTGATTGATGTGATCGTTTTTCTGTGTCATGTGTTCTCCTCAGACTGTCTGGTATTTGGGGGCATTTCCCCGGACTTCGGCAACTCCTGGATTGGCTGCACAAGCATTTCTCCTGCTTCAGGGTCCTCACGCAGGGCTTTTGGAGAGGCAATGGATATTTTATGGTGTCTGCCGCGGCGAAAGCATCAGTATGAAAAGATAAACCGCATACAAGGCCAGCCCCGACAGCGACAGCATCATTCCGGTTGTCAGTCCCGGTGTCCTGTACTCGAAAGCAATCTCCGCATGCCCTCCCGGGACGCGGATTGCCATCAGCCCATTGTCCACCTTTTCGATGTCGGCCTCCTGGCCGTTGGCGGTAGCAGAAAATCCGTCATCGTAGGGCACGCTGAAAAAGACCAGCGTACTCTGGTCATAATCGGTAACGGCTGTAAAGCCGCTGGCCGTTGCCGTGAAAGAGGTCACCCCCATCGCCCGACGGTCGTTGCAATCCTTCACATAGGAAGCATAATCCAGTGATTCCAGTTCCTCATCACCAATGGGCTTGAGCAAATCCCCATAGGTTTCGATCTGTTGATCCGTCAGCAGGACTGCGCGCATCAGTGCGTTTCCCCGCAGTTCCTCATCGATTTTCTCGAACTGTTCCTGGGTCATATAATATTCGTATCCGAACCCCATGGGAACCCAGTTCTCATTTTCGTAAATCTGGTAGCTGGTGGTCGTCTGTGCCAGATTCCATCCCTTGAGCGAAAGGTTTTCCCAGGACGTCTGATCGCTCTTTGGCACCAATGTATACCGCACACTCAAAAGCCCGCGCAAGCCATACAAGTCAAATTCCGGTTTGGAATTCACATCCCGCGTCACTCCGACCGTGGGATAAAACTCCAGAATATGCGGTGCCACTGTGGAATGGAAAAACTGAATGCAGCTTTTGTCCAGCCAGATGCCCATATTATTATAACAGTTATAGGCATCCAGACGGTAGAATGTATCCTCCGGCAGAACAGCATTGACCTCATCGGCTTCCCGGTAAGTCTGCTGCACATATTCGGCATCGTTGTACCACTGGGCATATTTAGAAATGGATATATGCACCGTACCGTACAAAAAGCTGAATCCCAGCACCGCTGCCATCAGTACCGGAAAATAATGCCGCGTATACCGGAAAAAGCGCAGAATCAATGCAAAGAGTACAACGCCCAGTACGCTGATCCCGAAAATAGCCCAGAACCGTGCCTGGTTGTCCACCACCCCCAAAATGAAGTTGCCATCCTCGTCCGTGTTGGGAACCAGGGCAAAAGCTGCTGCCGACAGCGTAAAAATGGCGACCAGACGGTTTGCGCCCCAGAGGTTTGCCGTTTCGTCCTGCAGAGCCATGGCGGTGGCACCGCACAGAACCAGCAGGGGCATGTAATACCAGCGGGCATAGTAGCTGGAATTGAGCGCATAGAACAAACTGTTCAGCCCCGGCACCAGTGCGCAGACCAGGCAGATTTTCAGCAAAATCGTAAACGGATGACGCCGCCGCTTGCGACAAAAGGCCAGTCCGGCTGCAATGCCCACAACAGGCAGATAGGCGGACATGCTGGTCCACTTCAGAATTCCGCCGTTGAACATATCGTTCAGATACGGCGCATCCGGAGCCAGGAACATACTGTACAGAATTGCCAGGTACTGCTGGGAATTTCCATAGACCAGATAGCCATAGCCTGTAAACGGATCAATGGTTCTGGGATTTTGCAGCAAGGAAAGAATCGTGGGAATCAGCAGCAGGCTGCCCGCCAGACAGCCGATCGTGGTTTCCAATGCAAGAATCCCGAACCTTTTCAGCGTAACCGGATACCGCCGGGCGGCCCACATGCAGATAAAGTACAGCAAGAGAAAAACGGCCTGTCCTGCAAAGAAAAAGTAATTATTCAAAAGGCAGATTGCCACCCAGACCGGGAATCTGCCTTTTTTCCCGTCGATGGCGGTATCATCCAGAGACGCCAGCAGATAGGGAAAAATTGCCGGGGCATCCAGAAAGAAATAAAAGAAAATATTGTAAACGTTAAAGCCGCAGAAAGCATAGAGACACCCGGCCAGCACGGCCATTCGCTGATCCTTGGACCAGCGGCGCAGCCAGAGATAAGCCCCGCTGCCTGCAACAGCGAATTTCAGGCACATCATGGGTGCCATCAGCCAAGGGATCCAGCGGGAGGGAAGCAGAATCGTCAGCCAGAAAAAGGGACTGCCGAGGGCATAGTAAGAGTAGGAGTTGACAAAACCGCTGCCTAAATCCGTGGCCCAGCTGAAGGTTCCCCCCTGCTTGACAAAGGCGTTGGTATACTGATAAAAGGGGATCATCTGGTCATTGAAATCCCCCGCATAGTGGAAGAAGTCCCCTTGACTGGCATCGATGATGCAATGCGGCAGAAACAATGCCGCCGCCAGCCCCAGGCAGATGAAAAAGGTACGCCAATACCAGGATTGTTGCTTCCGGAGCTTTTCCATCGCGGGTTGCCTCCCCTTTCTCTTACCTGTGGGTGAAAACAGCAAAAAGGTTTCTGCCTGACCGGTTGTGTGGTATACTGAAACAAGTGAAACATTGCCGCAGCTTACGCGGCACGGAAAGGACCCAATCCAAGATGAAAACATTTCCCTTCAATGCCCTGCTCGGCCGGATGAAATACATCACCCGCTGGAGCCTGATGCACAACAGCCGCCCCGAAAGCCTGAGCGAGCACACCGCCGACACCGCACTGATCGCACATATGCTGTGCCGCATTGCCCAGCACTGTACGCATACGGGAGATGGCATCCGTCCCGACACAGTGGCCACAGCAGCATTATACCATGACGCGCCGGAAATTTTAACCGGAGATATGCCGACACCTGTAAAATATAAAAACGATGCCCTTCGTACCGCCTACAAAGCGGTAGAGGCGGAAAGTGCCCGCGCCATGGCAGGACTGCTGCCGCCTGAGATTTCTGCTGAGACAGAGCTCTACCTGACCGGGGCTGTTCTCTCCGACTCCGAGCGGAAATTGCTCAAGGCGGCGGACCGGCTCTCTGCCCTCATCAAATGCATTGAGGAATGCCAGAGCGGCAACCGGGAATTTGAGGCGGCGCGCCGTCAGCAGGAGGCCGCACTGCATGAGATGCAATGTCCTGAGGCTGAGTATTTTATGGAACACATGCTCCCCTGCTACACACAAAATCTGGATGAGCTGACCCGCGGGCGATTCTGAGTTTTTTGCTCAGTCCTGTGCGCGATAGACTGCCTCGATCAGGCGGTCCACATCCTCAAAATGGCTCAGCGTGGCACACGCTCTGCGCAGTGCGGCCGCCCCCCTCAGCCCGCGCATATAGTGGATGGCCTGGCTGCGGGCCTGCGGCATGGCCGTCCACTCTCCCTTGCGCTCACACATATCGTAGATCTGCTCCCGCAGAGTCTGCATCTTCTGGCGCAGTGTCGGAGCCGCTGGGGCAGGCTGCCCCAGCAGCGCAGCACGGATTTCTTCAAACAGCCAGGGATTTCCCAGCGCACCGCGGCCGACCATGACAGCATCACAGCCTGTTTCCCGCATCAGGGCCAGTGCCTCCTCCGCTGTTGTAACATCGCCATTGCCCACAACCGGAATCTGTACCGCCTGTTTGACCGCTCGGATAATCTCCGGGCTGATGGGCGGAATGTACATCTGTTCCCGGGTACGGCCATGTACCGTGATCAGGGCAGCTCCATTTGCCTCGCATTGCTTCGCGACCTCCACAGCGGTCAGATGTTCCGCGTCCCAGCCGGCCCGCATTTTGACAGTGACAGGCGTCCCTTCCGCCGCCTCAACCGCAGCACGGACCATACGCCCGCAGAGTTCCGGGTCCAGCATCAGTTTGCTTCCCGCCCCACTGCCGGTGATTTTGGGCGCCGGGCAGCCCATGTTGATATCCAGCAGGTCAAAGGTCACGCCCTTGTCCCGGATAATGCGCACCGCTTCCCCCAGCGTTTCCGGCTCTGCGCCGAACAGCTGCACTGCATAGATCCCGTGAGGGTCCTTGTCCCGCAGGAGCCCCACGCTCTTTTGGTCCCCGTAAGTGATGGCCTTTGCGCTTGCCATCTCGCTGACGGTATAGGCGGCTCCATGATCCGCCATCAAATGGCGGCAGGCCGCGTCGGTAAAGCCCGCCATGGGGGCAAATATTGCTCCTGTGGGCAGTTCCAGACTGCCAATGCGTATTGTCATCCTTTTTCTCCATTTCCTGTCATAACAATCAAAACCATTTTATTGTACCACAATACGCACACCGTGACAATTTGTGGTATACTGAAAAAGTATCTGTGTTTTTATTTTCCACTTGCTCCGGAATATCAATCCGCTTTTCCCGGGCAATTTCTTTCCGCATGACTTTCCCATCAGAAATCAGGAGGCCACCATATCATGAAACTACTTGTCCTAGACGGCAACAGCCTGGTGAACCGGGCATTTTTCGGCATCAAGGTGCTTACCACAAAGGACGGCCGTTATACCAATGCCATTTACGGCTTCCAGAATATTCTGCTGAATCTGCTGGCGTCCCAAAAGCCTGATGCCGTTGCCATTGCGTGGGATGAAAAAGCCCCCACCTTCCGCCATACTGCCTACGACGGATACAAGGCCACCCGCCACGGCATGCCCGAGGAACTGGCCCAGCAGATGCCTGTACTGAAAGAACTGTTGTCCGACCTGGGGTTTGTTCAGGTCAGCAAGGCCGGCTGGGAAGCAGACGACATCCTGGGCACTCTCGCCGCTGCCTGTGAAAAGACAGGCGGCACTACACTGCTGGCAACCGGCGACCGGGACAGCCTGCAGCTGGTGGACAGCTCCACAACCGTTCTTTTGGCTACCAACAAGGAAACCCTCACCATGGACGAGGATGCCATCCGCGAGAAATACGGCATCGAGCCGCCCCAGCTCATTGAGGTCAAGAGCCTGATGGGGGATGCCTCCGACAACATTCCCGGTGTCAAAGGCATCGGGGAAAAGACGGCGCTCTCCCTTGTCCAGAAATTCGGCAGTCTGGAAAATGTCTACGCCAACATTGAAGACAAGGCGATCAAGCCGAAACAGCGGGAGAACCTGCTGGCTCACCGGGAGGATGCTCAGCTCTCCCATATGCTGGGTACCATCCGCCGGGACGCCCCCATTGACACAGAGCCGCAGAACTACCTCCGCAAAGAGGGTGACCCGGCTGCGGCCGCAAAGCTGCTGGCTGATCTGGAAATGCATAAGCTTGTGGAGCGCTGGGGTCTGAAGGAGGGCGCTCCCGCTGCAGCAGTGATTGAACTGCCGCAACTGGAAGTGCAGCCTCTGCCCTTTCTGGTTTCCGGGCGGTGCTATCTTGCCCGCACCCCGTCCAAGGACGGCAATGGCGCCTGGTATGCAGTGCAGCTTCTTCCCCATCCGGTTGTCTATTCTCTGGAGGAAAGCCGTCTGGCAGCTCTTTTGGACAGTGAGGCAGACCTTTGGGCTTTCGATGCAAAGCCGCTGTTCCGTCTTGCTCTGGAAAAAGGCGGGGTCGGCTCCTCACTGCACTTTGACGGCAAGCTGGCCGCTTATCTTCTGAATCCTTCCGCCAGCCGGTATGAGGTTTCCTCCCTCGCGGCAGAATATGGCATTTCCCCCGCCTTCACCTGCAAAGAGTATCCGGACGCCGCCGTTCTCGGCCCTCTTTGTGAGGCCCTGCACATGCATCTGGAGGAACAGGGCATGCTGCGACTGCATGATGAGATCGAACTTCCTCTGGCACGGGTCCTGGCAGACATGGAGCGAATCGGCTTTGCTGTGGATGCCGACGGAATCCGCGCTTTCGGTGTCGAGCTGACCGCCTCGCTGCAGCAGCTTTTGGAACGCATTTACAACGAGGTCGGGTATACCTTCAATCTGAACAGCCCCAAACAGCTGGGGGAAGCCCTCTTCGAGAAATTGGGACTTCCGCCGCGGAAAAAGACCAAGAGCGGCTATTCCACCGATGCGGAAACCCTGGAAAGTCTGCGCCCATACAGCCCTGTCATTGACGACATTCTCCAGTATCGCACGTATCAGAAGCTCAACTCCACCTACGTGGAGGGACTGCTCAAAGCCATCGGTCCGGATGGCCGCATTCACTCCACCTTTATTCAGACCGAGGCCCGCACCGGACGCATCAGCTCCACCGAGCCCAATCTGCAGAATATTCCCATCCGCACCGAGCTGGGCAGCCGTCTGCGCGGTTTCTTCGTTGCTGCCGACGGCTGCGATCTGGTGGATGCCGACTATTCTCAGATCGAACTGCGGATTTTGGCGCACATCACCGGCGACGAAGCCATGCAGCACGCCTTCCAGTCCGGAGCCGACATTCACCGCTCCACTGCTGCCAAGATTTACGGCATCCCCCCGGAGGAGGTAACCCACGATCTGCGCACTTCCGCCAAAGCCATCAATTTTGGTATCATGTACGGCAAAGGGGCGTTTTCCCTCAGCCGGGATCTGAACGTCCCGGTCAAAGAGGCAGAAGCTTTCCTCAAAACCTACCTCAACACCTTTCCCAAGGTGGATGGCTATATGAAGGACTGCATTGCCCAGGCCAAAGAAACCGGATACGTTTCCACCCTGTTCGGCCGCCGCCGCCCATTGCCCGAACTGGCCAGTTCCAACTTCCAGGTTCGTTCCAGCGGGGAGCGCATGGCCCGCAATACACCGATTCAGGGCACAGCGGCCGACATCATCAAACTGGCTATGGTGCATGTATGGCAGAGCCTGCGAGACGAAGGTCTCAAAGCACAGCTGCTTTTACAGGTACACGATGAACTGATTGTCGAAGCTCCCATCGACGAGGTCGAACGGGTAAAACAGCTGCTGAAGGAAAAAATGGAGCAGGTTGTCCAGTACTCCGTTCCTCTGACTGCAGATGTGGGCACCGGCAAAACCTGGCTGGAAGCGCATTGACAGGCCCTGTAAAGTAATTTTCTTTCTGTCATGCAAACGTTTTGTCGTTTTTGTTCCTACCACGTAAAGTCGGGTATCTTTACAGAGCAAAGCGTCGTATTTTAGAATCTTATTGGTGCGGGATTCCCTGCGCCAGATTGGTTGGTGATTTTCTATGTACATTCTCGGCATTGAGTCCACCTGTGACGAGACCGCCGCAGCCATCGTGGAGGATAGTCGGAAGCTGGTTTCCAATGTGATCAGTACCAGTGTAAAGGAGCAGGCTCTGTACGGCGGTGTGGTTCCGGAAATCGCAAGCCGCCGCCACGTGGAATATATCAGCGCAACAGTGGAGCAGGCGCTTGCCGATGCTTTCATGACAATGGCAGATGTGGATGCAATTGCTGTCACCTTTGCGCCCGGACTGATCGGCGCGGTGTTGGTCGGCGTCAACTTTGCCAAGGGTCTGGCCTATGCCTCAGGCAAGCCCCTCGTCCCGGTGCATCATCTCCGCGGACACATTGCTGCAAATTATCTGACCCATCCCGACCTGAAGCCTCCGTTTCTTTGTCTGGTTGCCAGCGGCGGACACAGTCACATCGTGATGGTGGAGGACTGGTGCCGTTACCGCATCCTCGGCCGGACTGTTGATGACGCCGCAGGCGAAGCTTTCGACAAGGTCGCACGCACACTGGGACTGCCCTATCCCGGCGGCCCCAGCGTCTCCGCAGCGGCGAAGGGCGGCGATCCCCATGCATACCGCCTTCCCACTCCTCATGTGGAAGGGAAATACAATGTGAGCTTTTCCGGTTTGAAGACCGCCGTTATCAACGAGGTGCATAATGCCGAGCAGCGCGGCGAGAGCATCAACGTCCCCAACATGGCCGCCAGCTTCCAGGAGCGCATCGCCCAGATTCTGGCCAAAAAGCTGCTGGCTGCAGCAGCCGATACCGGCGCCAAGGTAGTGTGCCTGGCTGGTGGTGTGGCTGCCAACGGCCGCCTGCGCCAGCTGGTCAACGATGGCGTACAAAAGCTTGGTGCCAAAGTGTATCTGCCTGAGCTGAAATACTGTGGCGATAATGGCGCTATGATCGCCGCCCAAGGGTACTACGAATATCAGGACGGCAACCTCGCCGGTCTCGATCTCAACGGTCTGCCCACTCTGCCCATTGACTACCGCTGATTTCTGCGCCGTACTGTACCCGTTCATCGCCCTTTTATTCCGAGCCTTCCCGACACCGGGGAGGCTTTTTCTTTTGTGCTCTTGTTTTGGTCTTCCGCTTTCTTGTGGATGTTGTCAAATGTAGAAGGACCTTTCTTTCCCGCATTTTTTCTTCCTCTGGCGAATACACTGAAAAAGCCCGGAGAACCCGCTGCCTTTGGACAAGGAGGCCCTGCATGAAAACGGTGATCTATCTCGACGTTCTGCTGCTGGTCAATTTTCTTGCCGGTTACTTCCTCCTTTTGGCTACCGGTCTGTTATCCGGCTGCTCAGTCCGCATTTCCCGTTTGCTGCCTGCCGCACTGCTTGCCGCGCTCTCCTCCCTGATTCTCTTTGCACCAGAGCTCCCTTACCCGTTACAGCTCCTGTATAAGTTTCTGAGCGGCAGCTGCATCATTCTGGCCGCTTTCGGGTTACGGTCGCTGCGCCGCTTCCTCTGTGCATTGTTCTGGTACGTCATGCTCAATCTGTTACTGGCAGGATTTGCTTTGCTGGCCATTTTGCAGACCGGTGCTCCTTTTGTCCAAACCAATAATCTGGCCGTCTATCTTCGCATTTCTCCGCTGCTGCTTCTGATTCTGGCCGGCCTTTGTTGCCTTGCCGTTGAAGTCATACTGCGTGTCTTGCCACTGCGGCGGGACCCCACCCGGTCCATCGGGCTGGAACTGGAACTTTGCGGCACCAAAGTCTGTCTGCGCGCCATGTTGGACACCGGCTGCCATCTGAGCGATCCGATCACCTGCCTGCCTGTGCTGTTGGTGAGCTTTCCAGATGCCGAGACACGGCTGCCACAGCCATTGCGGGAATTTCTGTCATCCTGGTTTGAAGGTTCGCCTCCTGATGATCCGCCGGAAGGGCTTCGCCTTCGACTCATCCCATGTACCACTGCCGAGGAATCCTCCATTCTGCCCGGCTTTGCCATCGGACGTATGGGGCTGATCTCTTCCAGCGGCGTAGTGCCCCTCGACCGTACCGCCGTTGCCTTTTCGCGACAGAGCTTTGGCAGTGACTCCTATGAGGCTCTATATGGTTCCGATTTTTTATAAACCGTTTTTCCCGTGCCAACGATGGAAGGAGGTTCGTTTCCATGAATTTTGATCAGATCAGAGCCCAATTGTACCGTTTTCTTCTGAGACTGAGCACTCCCCAGACATTGCATTACATCAACGGACCGGATACCTTGCCGCCGCCGCTTTCCCCCGACGAGGAACGCAGAGTCTTTGCAGAGCTGGCTGCAGGCCATTCCAGCGCGCGGGATATCCTGATCACACATAATCTGCGCCTTGTCGTGTACATCGCCAAAAAATTTGAAAGCGCATCTGCCGGCGTGGAGGACATGATTTCTATTGGGACCATCGGTCTCATCAAAGCAGTCAATACCTTTGAGCCGGAAAAGAACATCAAACTGGCCACCTATGCCAGCCGCTGCATCGAGAATGAGATTCTCATGTATCTGCGCAAAGGCTCCAATCGAAGGCAGGACGCCAGTATTGATGAGCCTCTCAACACTGATTCGGACGGCAACGAGTTGTTGCTTGTGGATGTCCTTGTCAGCGAGGATGCCCAGGTGGGTGAGGCGCTGGAGCGCAATGCCGAACGCGTTGCTCTGCGCCGCGCCGTGGAGCAACTGGCTCCAAGAGAACGGCAGATCATGGAGCTTCGCTTTGGTCTGAACGGAGGCACAGAACATACGCAGAAAGAAGTGGCTGATATGATCGGCATTTCCCAAAGTTACATCTCACGCCTGGAAAAACGCATCATCAAACGCCTGCGCCGTGAAATGGAAGCCGTAGTCTGATCCGCACAGCATTCCTTGCGTTGTAAGAAAAAAGCCTGTGGAGCCTTCCCGGTTCCGCAGGCTTTTTTCTCATCAATTGTATACCGCGTTGGATTGCGTGATAAACTGCTGGGATACCCCTCCCATGAGGGTCATTTCCGATCCTGGAGCAAATACCGCATAGTCAAAGCCATTCTTGGTCCAGTTAAAGACCGAAGCACGGCCTGGAGACTGCTGCAGGGTGACATCCACCTCACCCACCGGATAACTGCCCAGGCTCTCGTAATCGTAGGCAGCATATTTCTCCGGCACCTGAAGGTTCCCAGCCGGGGCCACCCGGAAAGTGATATCGTCGCTGTACGCAACGGCGTATTCAATTTCGGCAATCTCCCCATCCACCAGCCAATAGCGTGTCGGTGTCAGAATATCATCATCCGGGATGCTCTCAACCCGAAATCCTGCAGAACGTGTGTAGTCCGGTTCTGCATATTCGACGTGGACCTCGCGCGTCTGATGTTTGGCAGTGCGCATTGCACGAACCACTGCCGCCAAAGCAATTGCCAGCCCAACCGACAATGCCACAAAAACAGAAAGCAGGATCAGCCATATCATTGTTTGCTCCATTGTTCACCCCTCCCTCTTCGCCATATTATGCTGTTCCCTGGCTGTACGTTCGAGAGCTGGAAATATTTTTCTGTCTGCCGCCCCTCCTGGAAGCCCATACTGTTTTTACGAACAGGAGGATGCAAGAAATGTATGCAGGAAAAGTTGAAATCTGTGGGGTGAACACCGCCCAGCTCCCCGTTCTCAGTGAGAAAGAAAAAGGCGAGCTCTTGGCTGCCGCCCGCAATGGAGATAGCAACGCCCGGCAGCAGATGATTCAGGGCAACCTGCGCTTGGTGCTGAGTGTGGTGCAGAAGTTTTCCGGACGCGGTGAAAATCTGGATGATCTGTTTCAGGTGGGGTGCATCGGCCTGATCAAGGCAATTGACCATTTCAATCCCGACTTGAACGTACGCTTTTCCACCTATGGTGTCCCCATGATTGTGGGCGAGATCCGACGTTTTCTTCGGGATAACAATCCAGTCCGAGTCAGTCGTTCCATCCGGGATCTTGCTTACAAATCCATGCAGGCACGGGAACTGTTGCAGCAAAAGAGCGGGCACGAGCCCCATATCAGCGAAATTGCAGAAACAGTCGGTGCCTCTCCGGAAAGCGTGGCTATGGCGCTGGAATCGGTGATTGAACCGGCCAGCCTGTACGAATCTGCCTACTCGGACGGAGATGATTCGGTTTCCATTATGGACCAGGTCAACGAAGGCAGCAACGAAGAAAGCTGGATCAGTGACATCATGTTCCGTGACACGGTACAGGCACTGAGTCCGCGGGAGAAAAAAATCATCTCTCTGCGATATCTCGGCGGCAAAACACAGATGCAGGTTGCCCGGGAGATTGGCATCAGTCAGGCTCAAGTCAGCCGCCTGGAAAAACACGCTCTGCGTCAGATCAAGGAACAAATTTCTACCTGCTGATACGCTTGCAAAATATGAAAAGCCGCTCCACAGGAGGCTTCTGACCGGGAGCGGCTTTTCCCATCGCATTTTGTGAGACAAGAGAAAAGAGTAGTGAGATGGTTAGGCAGTGTCGACCGTTTTGCGAAATCGGTTTGCAACCTCTGGAATAAATGAAGCCTGGCAGCAAGGGAGATGTTCTCAAGAGCCACCTTCCGACGTTTCATGCGCCATGTTTTTCTTGTTGCCCCACTGGATACCAGCCACATGATCCAACCGGACACGGACAAATGGCAGAATTATCGTCACAGAAACTGCCCACTACACAAAGTGCAGCGGCGTATTTCCCGGTTCAGCCTCTTAATGACATTGTTGGTTTGGATGCGGGTTCTACCTTATCCAGCTTGACAAGTCAAATTGTCGGAAGTTCAGCTAGAACCACAGACATGCGGATACAGAAATGTCCCAATGAGAACTTGTAGCCTCTCATCGGGACATTTGCTTTCAGTAATTCAGAACTTCTTCGGGAATCATCATGGCTGTGAGAATGCTATCAAGACGACTACCGATATTACATAAAGCCATATCCCGCTTGACTTCCTCTTCATCCAATTCACTGAATATACGCCCTTTTTCGATGGCTTTAATTTCTTCAAAGACAGAATCAATTCTTTTATTGCACTCACCAATAATGGCTCTTCTCTCCTCAGCAGACATGCTCCGTGCCATATTAGCAGCATCAAGCATTAATTGATTGGAAGAAACCTCTTTGGCAAGCATCTCATCAAGATTAAAATCCATATCTATCCTCCACATCTACAAGAAAACGAGTACACCGACACCCATAGCATCACGTGCACTCGCTCGAATTCAAAAACAAACACATTATAGTTTACAATGTATTTTATCATACAAAAGTCTATTCGTAAATAGCAAAATTCATACGACTGAGATGTGATTTTCCAGTATGACTATCCAAAATACAATTGAGCTGACCATCTATACTATACGAGCAACTTCCTTTGTTTCAAACATCAAAGGCTTATAAAACATTCCTTCTTTAAAGAATTTTTTGATTCAGATGTCGCTATACAGCCCCCGCTCGCAGTTTTAGTTTTACAAAAAACAATCTAACCTCCCTTCGTTTTTACAAAAACCCCAATTTTCCGGAAAACGGCCCCATTTTTTGTAAAAATAGTCCGATTCCTTCGAGTTTTACAAAAAACATTCTTATTTTTTGTGAAACAGCCCATTTCAGGCCATTTTTTTGCAGAAAGATCGTTTTTGTAATTTATATGTTTAGGGACAAAATAATTTGTCACGAAGTGCGCGCTAATTCGTCATGAACGGGGAAAAGAGAGCGGATAAAGAGGCTTGAATCGCCCGTAAACAGGGCGAAAAATATGTAGGAGGGCGTCTTGTGGGAGGCGCCGGCTGCCGGAGTGGATGGGCCTGCCAGCGGGTATTTTGAGGAATGATAGGGATAGATGATGGGCTTTGTTGCTCTCTCGGAGAGAATAATAGCCGAATAACTGTAGAATATTTGCGGTTTCCGATGCGTTCCCAGCTTACCCATGAAAGGCGGCGCGGGCGGGGTATCGGAGTATTTGAAGAACTTTGGTCCCCTCCCCTTTCTGACAAACAAAAAAAGAGTAGTGCGAGGAAAAACCTCTACACTACTCTATGCGTCCTTATGACAAATTATTTTTGCTTCTGTGACAATTTAATTTGCCCCTGGACAACGATTGTTTAGGGGCAACATAATTTGTCACGAAGTGCGTGTTAATTTGTCAAAGAAGGGGGAAAAAGAAGAAGGATGAAGAGGTTTGAATCGCTCGTGAGCAGAGCGAGAAATATGTAGGGAGCGCCTGGTGGGAGGCGCCGGCTGCTGGGGGTGGATGGGGCCTCCCGGCGGGGATTTTAAGGAATGATTGGGATAGATGAAGAGCTTTGTTGTCGTTCCTCGAAGAGAATAATTAACGATTAGTCGATGAATAATTGCGGCTTCCGATGCGTTTCCCGCTCACCCATGAAAGGCGGCGCGGGCTGGGTATCGGAGTATTTGAAGAACTTTGGTCCCCTCCCCTTTCTGACAAACAAAAAAAGAGTAGTGCGAGGAAAAACC
>CALXHO010000108.1 GCA_944388125.1 uncultured Gemmiger sp.
TCTTGCCTGGGGCGTGCTGCGTTAGTAATGATACCATATAAACCAGGCAAAAGTCAATAAATAAAAAAAAAAAAAGTAAAAAATATATTGGATTTATGAATATGAAGCATTCGGAGGGGGAAAAAGAGCTTCTATTCATTATATAGATACAGCAAACAGGAAATAGTCGGGAAAATGGCTTGCAGAGAAAACATAAGCTAAAAATGCCGGCCAGGTCAGTTTATCTGCCTTTCCGTTTGCGGCGGAGGAAAAATACCCGCAGCCTGCCATAGCCGTTTGCCGGGTCAGCATCGAATTCCTCGGTATAAACGTAGCGCTTTCTCAGTCCATCAAACTGTAAGGCGTTCCCGTTCTCCTGAATATCAGTCAGGCAGCGGGGAAGGGCTTTCTGGTCCGTTTCGAATTCGGGTTCCTTGTCCCACAGAATGTGGCCGGATGAATCAAATCCGCCGGCCCAGGCACTGAAAACCAGGCAGGCGGCCTCGCCGTAGCAGTAACGTTCAAACCGGATGCGTCCATCCAGATAGAACAGGAGGCAATCGCGAAAGTGAGTCTCCAGCTCTTTTTCATACCGGCGGCCGCACAGCGCACCGGAAAAAGCGGTTGCACTGGGATATGAAGTCATACGGATACCTCCCTAAGAAAATAAAATGGTTTGAAAAAGCGCCCGGTGGAATTTTGTGCATATATCTCTCAGCCGCTGTCCACGGGTACAATCCCAATCTGAATCTCAGTCAGAAACTCATTGGGATCAGCAGTGTCCCGGTTGTCGATTTTGTAAAGTTCAAAGGGATCTCCGCAAGGTCTCAGATGCTTCTCAGGCAGATACCGGAACAACTCATGGAGCCGCTCGCCGTTTTGCTCATAGGACCCGCGATAGAAATAAGATATATATTCTCCTGCGGGCAAAAGGAAGTCATGATCCGGACTCTGGCTCCGAGTGTCATCCATCACAAAGAATACGGACCGATAGACGTTTGAGTTGCCTTTTACCCAATCTTCCATGGAAAAGCAGGCGCCGATCGTCTGAGTGCCGAAAGATCGCAGCTGACTTTCATATTTCTGATGCAGCCTTTTGATCAGAAAGTCCATCTCCTCATCGCGGGTGATATGCTCATTCAGCTGGACACAGCGACGTTCTGGCAGTGTAAGACGGACAAATTGTCCTGCCGGAGTCCGGCGGGCAAGCTCCAGGTCCTTGATACGCTTTTGCAAAATCTCTTTCTGTTCAGATAAACGATGGAGCTTTTCTTCTACAACCGCTTCTTCCCGGTGCAGCAGGGCAAAAGTGCTGTCGAGAGTCTGGTCGTCAAGATACTGTTTGATTTGTGTCATGGAAAAATCCAGGCCCAGGAGGTCACGGATGATGCTGAGTTTGTAAATATCGTTCAATGTGTACAGGCGGTAGTTGTTTGCATCCCTGCGGGGATGCAGGGCGCCAATTTTTTCATAGTATCGCAGAGAGTCGGTACCGATTGCGTATAACTTGGAAATTTCCCCGATTTTATACCGATCTTTCATGCTTCCCGTCCTGCCTGTTGCAAAAAACTCTTGACCTTAGTATTATACCAGGGTTTATGCTGAAAAGGAAGAGAGGAGGGCAACATACATGACAAAAAACAATTGGCGGGCAAATTTTTGGGACCGCCTGCGGGCGGGTTTTACCCTGGCCAAAGTATTCTGGATTCTTTTGGGGGCAGCGATTGCCTCTTTTGGGCTGTATAACATTCACCGTCAGGTTCATATCACGGAGGGCGGTGTGTTGGGAATGATGCTCTTGATCAATCACTGGCTGGACATCCCTTCCTCGAAGGTGACTCCTGTACTGGACCTGGCCTGTTATCTGCTGGCGTTCCGATACTTGGGGGCACGATTTATCAAAATCTCCGTTGTATCTACCCTCGGCGTTTCGGGATTCTTTTTTCTGTGGGAGCAGTTCCCGCCAATGCTGCCGGATCTTTCGCAGATGCCGCTCCTGGCGGCGTTGCTGGGCGGGTGCTTTGTGGGCATCGGTGTTGGCCTCATTGTGCGGCAGGGAGGCTCCAGCGGCGGGGACGATGCCCTGGCACTGGCGATTTCCCGTAAAACCGGCTGGAGGCTATCCAAATCATACCTGGTGACGGATCTGACGGTTCTGGCGCTTTCCCTGAGTTATATCCCGTTACGGCAGATTCTGTTTTCCGTGGTGACGGTTACGGTTTCTTCCTGGCTGATCGATTTTGTGCGGGATGCAAAGGTCAGAAAAACAGTAGAAGAACGGGAATGATGTAAAAAATACAACACCCCGGGCACAGGCCGAGAAAAAATTCGGCGTCTGCCCGGGGTACGTTTGACTTATTCACTGCGGCAGGCAAAAAAGCCGTTTCCACGGTCGCAGGCGGCGTAAAACACGTCTTTCGGATCTCCGTATCCGCCCTGTACCAGCTGCTTGACGAGCCAGGTTTCGTCACGGCCAATACGCTGCAGATTTTCCCGCATGATTTCACCATCCAGGATCAGATCGGTCCAGAGCGAGACTTCCGGGCGGTCAATGTGCATCCCCTCATTGGTAGCGGGAGCATATTTCGCTTTTGGCAAAAAGCTGATGTGGCCGTTTGTTTCAAGGACGGCGCTGTGAACTTCGTTGAGATCAAAGTATCCGGCAATCCGGCTCTGTGCCAAAAATTCGTTGACGTCGATGGACGCACGTTTGAGCTCATGCTTGTAAATGATGCCGTTTTCCATCAGAACAATGGATTGCCCGGATACCAGCAGCCGTGCGCCGATCCCTTTGCAGGCGGCATAGTGTACCAGCCAGGCAATGATGCCGTATACAATAATACCGGTCAGGGGCTTGTACCACTCCTCCAGGTTGGTCGCCATCTCGGCAGCGATGGAACCGATGGTGATGCTGTTGACGTAATCGAACATACTCATTTGGGCAATCTGCCGTTTGCCGCCCAGTCGGGTTACAACGAACAATACAACAAGAGACAGCACACTGATCAAAGCAACCTGGGAAATTTCGGTTACAACTTTCATGGAAAATCCCTCCGGCGTTTTGGCAAAAAATCAGAATTTTGATACCGTTATTGTGTCTTGTTTGTAATATCTTATCCAGACCGCTTGCTATTTGAAATAAAAGAAGATACAATGTACTGTGTATTTCTATAACCGGGCACAAGAAGAAGCATCGGCAGCGTTTGTACCCCTCCTTCTTGGCCCGGAAAACAGAACATCGCGCTGAGCATCGCGCGGGGAAGAAGGCGTGCGTGAAACGGGTTTTTGTGATAAATCCGGTGGCCGGGCCGAAAAATCCGGCTGAACAGCTGCGCCCGATGATCGCGTCGGCCGCCGGGCAATGTTCCGATGAGGTGGAAGTGCTGGAAACGACCCATGCGGGCCATGCCGGTGAAATTACGGAGCGCTATGCGTCCTGCGGGGAACCGGTAGCCATTTATGCCTGTGGCGGGGATGGCACCTTCAATGAAGTGGTCCAGGCGGCGGTCGGCAAGCCCTGGGTGATGGCCGGCTGTGTGCCGTATGGAAGCGGCAACGATTTCGTACGCAACTTTGGCGGACGGGAGGCGTTTCTGGACATTCCTGCACAGCTGAAAGCGGAAGCTCATGCAGTCGATACCATCCGCACGGAGTATGGATACAGTGTCGCAATCTGCGCCGCCGGGCTGGATGCCAAGGTGGCATACGGGATCCCTAAATTCAAGAGACTGCCGGGCTGCGGCGGAAGCATGGCATACAAGCTGTCCATTGTGGAAGTTTTCTTCGGCCCGCTGACCAGCCGGTTGCGGATCATCCTGGACGGCCGGGAGCAGGTGGGGGAGTACCTTATGGCTGCCATCTGCAACGGACGGGTTTACGGCGGCGGATACGTCGCGGCACCGTATGCCATGATGGATGACGGACTGTTGGATGTGATCCTGGTACGACCGATTCCGCGTCTGAAGATCCCGGGGTTCCTGGCCCGATACAAAGATGGATTCCATTTGGATCGCAATGGACGGGTGACGGAGGAATTCCGACCTTATATGACGTTTTGCCGGGTCAAAAGCATTGAGCTTGAAAATCTCGGCAACCACCCACTGATCGTCACACTGGACGGCGAATGTGCACCCCGCAAGGTGCTGCATGCCGAGGTGTGTCCCAAAAGCCTTTCCATCCTGCTGCCGAAAGGCTTGGAGCCGGAAAAGATTGCAATCCGGAACCTGTAAAACGGCAGCAGACATCAAAAGCATCATCGCGAAGGGTCTGGGCGGCTTTGGCCGTCCGCCCTACGGAGGAAAACAATGTCCGAAAAGAAAGTTAAAGTCAAAATCGCCCGCAACATTTCACATCTGCCGGCCATTGCCCTGCGTGGGCTGGTGGTTTTCCCCAATAATGTGGTTCATTTTGAGGTGGGGCGTGCCAAATCCATCGCAGCCATTGAGGCTGCCATGCATGGCAACAGCAGCGTTTTTCTGGTGGCCCAGCGGGAAACCGATACTGAGGAACCCAACCTGAAGGATCTCTATTCCTATGGTGTGGTGGCTGAAATCAAGCAGGTGCTGCGTGTTTCAGAAGATCTTGTCAAAGTCCTGGTGGAGGGCAAAAGCCGTGCCCGCCTGCTGGAACTGGACAACTCGGGCAAATATCTTCAGGTCACAGTGCGCAGTGCACCGGTGCGTGGTATCAATACCGAAAAGCGCACTCAGGTGGAGGCACTGGTCCGCAGCCTGAAGGAATGCTTTGAGGAGTACCTCTCTTACAGCCCGCAGATCTCCAAGGATGTGGTCTATAACATCCTTTCTTCCGACAGCCCGCTCTATCTGAGCGAGTATATGCCGGCCAACCTCCTGTTCAAATATCAGGACAAGCAGACGATTCTGAACGAGTCCACCCTTTTGGGACGGCTGGAAAAGCTGCTGGTTCTGCTGCACCGGGAGTGCGATATCCTTTCCATTGAAAAGGACATCGACGACCGTGTGAATGTCCAGATGGACAAGGGTCAGCGGGAATACTATCTGCGGGAGCAGATGCATGCCATCAGTGAGGAACTGGGGGACAGTGAGGATACCCGCGCCGAAGCGGATACCTACCGTCAGAAGATCCAGGCTCTCAAGCTGGAGCCGGAGAGCGAAGAAAAGCTGCTCAAGGAATGTGACCGCCTGGCCCGGATGCAGGGCAATGCAGCAGAGACCAGCGTGATCCGAAGCTATCTGGATACCTGCCTGGCGCTGCCCTGGCATGTGACGACCGAGGACAATCTGGATCAGGAGCATGCCCGCAAGGTTCTGGACAAGGAACATTACGGACTGGAAAAGGTCAAGGAACGCATTCTGGAAATTCTGGCTGTCCGTAAGCTGAATACCGAAGTCAAGGGCCAGATTATCTGTCTGGTAGGCCCTCCGGGCGTGGGCAAAACGTCCATTGCCCATTCCATCGCCGAATGCATGGGACGCAAATTTGCCCGCATGAGCCTGGGCGGTGTGCACGATGAGGCTGAGATCCGGGGTCATCGCCGGACGTATATCGGGGCAATGCCGGGGCGGATCATCAGTGCGGTCATGACGGCAAAGTCCTCCAATCCGCTGATCCTCCTTGACGAGATCGACAAACTGGCGGCGGATTACAAGGGAGATCCCTCCAGTGCATTGCTGGAAGTGCTGGATCCGGAACAGAACAAGTCCTTCAAGGACAACTACCTGGATATTCCCTTTGATCTCAGCGAAGTACTGTTCATCACGACGGCCAACAACGCCGAGACGATCCCGGCTCCCCTGTACGACCGTATGGATGTCATCGAACTGTCCAGCTATACCCGCACTGAAAAGTTCAACATCGCCAAAAAGCACCTGCTGCCCAAGCAGCTCAAGAACAATGGTCTGGTCGGCCGTGTCAGCATGACCAACGGTGCTCTTTATGAAATTCTGGACGGGTACACCCGGGAGGCGGGCGTGCGTAATCTGGAACGCACCATCACCGATGTGCTGCGCAAGTGCGCCAAAAAGATCGCAGCCGGTGAAGCGGAAAAGATCAGTGTTTCCGCGACCATGGTCAAAAACCTCCTTGGCCCGGAGAAGGTGAAACCTTCCTTCATTTCCCGGTCGAATGCGGTAGGCATCGCCAATGGCCTTGCCTGGACGAGTGTTGGCGGCGAGATGCTTCCTGTGGAAGTGGCAGTGATCCCGGAAGGCAGCGGAAAAATCGAACTGACCGGCAGTTTGGGCGATGTCATGAAGGAGAGCGCCCGTCTGGCGGTGACCTACGCACGGGTACACGCAGACGAATACAATATCCCGCAGGACCGGATCAAGAATTCGGACATTCACATCCATGCGCCGGAAGGGGCGGTTCCCAAGGATGGCCCGTCTGCCGGTGTCACACTGACCACAGCTCTCATCTCGGCGCTTTCCGGGGTTCCGGTCCGCTGCGACGTTGCCATGACCGGTGAGATCACATTGCATGGCAATGTACTCCCCATCGGAGGGCTGAAGGAAAAGAGCATGGCCGCTTTCCGGGAAGGAATCAAGACGGTTCTGATTCCCAAGGAGAATGTGTCCGACCTGCACGACGTGGACGCAGAGGTCAAAAAGGCAGTACGCTTTGTCCCGGTTTCGGATCTCTCCCAGGTGCTGGGCGAGGCACTGCTCAAACCTTCCCACAGCGGCCAGCATGAACCTCATCCGGTGCCGCCTGCTACCCAGCTGATTGCAGCGGATCCCTCGGCATCCAACCAGGGCTCTGCCACGGTAATGTGAGCCGGTGCCTGCCCAAATCATACGAGCAGAGGAACCATATGAATTATAATCTGAGTGAATTTCAGGCTTCCTATGGCCTGTCGAGCCAGCTGCCTGACAGCGACCGCCCGGAGTTTGTCTTTTCTGGGCGGTCCAATGTAGGCAAGTCCAGCCTGATCAACAAGCTGTGCAACCGGAAAAACCTGGCCCGTGTCAGCGCTACGCCGGGCAAGACTGCAACCATCAACTTTTATCGGGTCGACAATGTGTATTTTGTTGATCTTCCCGGTTATGGTTATGCCAAGGTTTCCAATGCCGAGCGGCAGCGCTGGGATGATCTGATCAACAGCTATTTTGAAGCGGAACGCAACCTGACGATTCTGGTTCAGCTTCTGGATTGCCGCCATGCCCCCAGCGCCGATGACCGGCAGATGCTGGAATATCTGCGCTATCATGGCATTCCTTTTGTTGCAGCACTGACCAAGGGCGACAAGCTGAAAAAGAGCCAGCAATCCGCAGCGCTGGCAGAGTTTGAGCAACTTTTGGCCGAATACGGCTGCCGCAAGGTCTTTCTGACCAGCGCAGAAAGTGGACTGGGAGTTGAGGAACTTCGGGCTTTCTTCGCAAGCTGCCTGCAAGAAGCGGAGGCCTGAAAATGCCTGCATACGGGGAATTTGCCTATTTTTACGATGAATTCAACGGGGAAGCAGACTATCAGGCTCTGTTTTCCTATGTTCATGGTCAGCTGTGTGCAAACGGCATCCAGGATGGCATCGTGGCTGATCTGGGCTGCGGCACCGGCGATCTCACCCTGATGCTCAGTCAGGCAGGCTATGATATGATCGGTGTGGATGGTTCACCTGAAATGCTGAGTGTTCTGCGGGAAAAAGCAGATGAGCTGGGCATCAACGGCAAGCTTTTGCTGCTGTGCCAGGACATTACCGAAATGGAATTGTATGGAACCATCCGTGCAGCGGTTTCCACCTTTGATACCTTTAACCATATCGGCCCGGCCGAGCGTTTTGAAAAAGCAGTCAGGCAGACTGCTTTTTTCATGGAAAAGGACGGAGTTTTTGTCTTTGACCTGAACACTCCCTACAAGCATGAGCAGGTACTCGGCAACCGGGAGTATACCATTGAGGCACCTGACGCACGGTGCGAATGGTACAACCGGTATGATCCGGCTGTCGGGGCAGTGGATATCCGCCTCTCCATCACCGATCTGCCGTCGGGTGAGATTGTGCACGAGGAGTTCCGGGAATACACTTACGGACTGGAATATGTCAAGCAGATGCTGGACCGCTATGGCTTTACCTTAATTGCTGTGGCTGACGGGGAGACATTCAGTGAACTGCGTCCAGACAGCCAGCGCTGGATTTTTACCGCGTTGAAACGCTATACCCAGGAGGAACAACAATGACTATGGAACAGACATCGCACGGCGGAGAAAATCTGCTGCGCGGTATTTCGGAAAACGGTGGTGTCGTATTCTACGGGGTCGATTCCACCGAGATCGTCCGGGAGATGGAGCGGGTCCACAAGACCAGCGCCGTCACAACGGCAGCCCTGGGACGCCTGCTGACGGCGGCATCCATGATGGGCATGATGCTCAAGAGCCGCAGCGATTCCATCACGCTGCAGATCAAAGGCGGCGGCCCCGCCGGGCGTCTGCTGGCTGTTTCTGACGGCAGCGGCAACGTCAAGGGGTATGTACAGAATCCTGTGGTGGAGATTCCGCCCCGTCAGGACGGACATCTCGACGTAGGCACGGCGGTTGGCCGTGACGGAACGCTGGATGTCATTCGTGACCTTGGCATGCGGGAACCCTATGTCGGCCAGGTGCCCCTGGTGTCCGGTGAAATTGCGGAGGATATCACCTCCTATTTCGCCATCAGCGAGCAGGTCCCTACCGTGTGCGCACTGGGCGTTCTGGTCAATGAGGACCTTTCGGTGCGGTGTGCAGGTGGTTTTATCGTCCAGCTGCTTCCCGGAGCTACGGAGGAAGAAATCACGGCACTGGAGAACAATATCAAAGCAATGCCGCCCGTCACCACCATGCTTTCGGAAGGCAAAAGCATCCAGGATATGCTGGACATGGCGCTTCAAGGCTTTGCGCCGGAGATTCTTGACAGAGAGCACGTGGCCTATATCTGTGACTGCAGCGAGGACCGCGTCAAGCGTATGCTGTACAGCCTCGGACAGGCCGAGGTGGAAAAACTCCGAGACGAAGATCCCACTGCGGAGGTGCATTGTCAGTTCTGCGACAAATGCTATCACATTGACCTGGGAAAACTGTTGGAGGAATGGCCTGTACCGCAGCAGAATGAGGATACGCAGCCGGAAGCGGAACAGGATTGATGCCGCGGCAGTAAACCGCGGCCGTAGCCAAAAAGAGGGAATACTTCATGCAGTTGCAGCCATATGAATTTCAGGAAGATTACTTTGTCTACCGTTATGACGGGGATTTTCTGGGCAATATCCAGCCGGGCAGCATTTTGCGTTATGCACAGCAGATTGCAACGACTCAATGCGCGGCTCTTGGCATAGATGATGAAGTCTATGCCAGAACGCATACGGCGTTTCTCCTGGCGCGACAGGCGTTCCATGTATATCAGATGCCCAGAGTGGACGAACGCCTGACTTTGATCACCCGCCCGGAAAAGGTGTATCATGCGGTGAACAAACGCCTGACCAGTATTTACGACCGGCAGGGGAATGAATGCGTTTTTGTGGACAGCCGCTGGGTCCTGGTGGATACGGACAAGCGCACAATTTTGCGTAACCATCCCCCGGAGTTTGACGGCCCATGGGCGGAGAAACTGCCCCGCACATTGCCAATGCGGATCAAAAAAATCACTGATGCGGAGGAGGTAGGGACCTATCGGGCAGACTATTCGCTGTGCGATATGAACGGCCACCTCAACAATACCCGTTATGCGGATATCATTTTTGATTCGCTGCCTTTGGAGGTCGTCCGTACGCAGGCGGTGGAGGACTTTTTGATCTACTACCACAAGGAAATCCCCCTGGGCCAAAGCTTCCGCGTTTGCCGGGCCCAGCTGGAAGAAAACAAATGGTTTTTCAGCGGCTGGCACGAGGATACCTGCTGCTTTGAGGCAAATGTGACCATGAAGCCCATCGGGGAATAAGAGCACTAAACAAGTCAGGGAATTCCGTATGCCAACGGCTGAGGGCTGTGGCGTACGGGATTTTTGTTGGACCAGTTTGCAAGAGAATTCCACTGGCAGGGAATAAGTGTGCCCTTGGGAACAGGGAAAATAAAAGTTACAACTTTTTTACAGAAAAGCCTTGACATTCGGTGTCAAAACGGTTACAATTTAGTTGCAAGTTAATTACAACCACTTTTTCATGTGTTCTTCTCCTCCTTTCAGAAACCCCCGCCTTTCCCTCAGGCGGGGGTTTCGTCGTATCCGGTAAATGCAAAAGGGGGCAAAGCGCAATCCTTTGATAAAAGGGCTGGAAGCAAAATCTTTATCGCCGGAACGTGGTTTGCAAACCTGCAGGAATGCTTGAATTAGAATAAAGGGAAAGAGGAAAAACTTTATAAGTATTACTATTTCTTTCGTCGGCACGGCAATTTTCACAACTTTGCCGCAAATCCGCAAAAAAGATTCTACGCGCAGAATTTTGTGTTTTGTACGCGAATATGGTACAATTTTTTCTAAGCAAAAGATTTTTTATCTATAAACCCACCGCCTGCCGAGACGGTCGATCTCAGAATGAAAAGGAGAAGAATATGGCATACTATTTTTCTGAACCTTCCCGCACGTTTGGCGAATATCTTCTGGTTCCCGGCTATTCCTCTTCGGAATGCGTTCCTGACCGCGTCAGCCTCAAGACGCCCCTGGTGAAATATCGCAAAGGGGAAGAGGAGTGCCCGCTTTCTATGAACATCCCCATGGTTTCGGCCATCATGCAGTCGGTTTCCGGCGAAAAGCTGGCCATCGCGCTGGCCAAGCAGGGCGGCATCTCCTTTATTTACGGCTCTCAGAGCATTCAGGCCGAGGCCGATATGGTCCGCCGCGTCAAGGCATACAAGAAGGGGTTTGTCACCAGTGACTCCAACCTTCCTCCGGAGGCAACCTTGGGTGACGTTCTGGATCTGAAGGTCCGCACGGGCCATTCCACCGTTGCCATCACCGATGACGGCACTGCTCACGGCAAACTGCTGGGCCTGGTTGCGTCCCGTGACTATCGTCTGTCCCGCATGAGCTCCGAGCTCAAGGTTACCGAGTTCATGACCCCGCTGGAAAAGCTGGTCACCGCACCGGCCACCACCAGCCTGCATGACTGCAATGACATTATCTGGGACAACAAGATCAACACTCTGCCCCTCCTGGATGAGGAGGGCCGCCTGCAGTACATGGTGTTCCGCAAGGACTATGACAGCCATAAGGAGAATGTCAATGAACTGCTGGACGCCAACAAGAGCTATGTGGTCGGCGCGGGCATCAATACCCGTGACTATGCCGAGCGCGTTCCTGCTCTGGTGGATGCCGGTGTTGATGTGCTGTGTATCGACTCGTCCGAGGGCTTCTCGGAGTGGCAGTCCCGCACCCTGTCCTGGATCCGTGAGCATTACGGCGACAAGGTAAAGGTTGGCGCCGGCAACGTCGTTGACCGTGAGGGCTTCCTGTTCCTGGCAAAAGCCGGTGCGGACTTTGTCAAGATCGGTATCGGCGGCGGCTCCATCTGCATCACCCGCGAAACCAAGGGTATCGGCCGCGGCCAGGCCACTGCCGTTATCGAAGTGGCCAAGGCACGTGACGAGTACTATGAGCAGACCGGCATCTATGTGCCTATCTGCTCTGACGGTGGCATTGTTCATGACTATCACATTACCCTGGCGCTGGCAATGGGCGCGGATTTTGTGATGCTGGGCCGTTACTTCGCCCGCTTTGATGAAAGCCCGACGAACAAGCTGCGTGTGGGCGGCAATTACGTCAAGGAATACTGGGGCGAAGGCTCCAATCGCGCCCGCAACTGGCAGCGCTATGATCTGGGCGGTGCGCAGAAGCTCAGCTTTGAGGAAGGCGTTGACAGCTACGTGCCCTACGCAGGACCCCTTGCGGACGGTGTGCAGACCACTCTGTACAAGGTGCGCAGCACCATGTGTAACTGTGGCGCCCGTTCCATCGAAGAACTGCAGCAGAAGGCACGGCTGACGGTTGTTTCTTCCACCAGTATTGTGGAGGGCGGCAGCCATGACGTTATTCTGAAAAATAATCCGCAGTAAAGCAATACAAAAGGAGCCCTCACCGCATCGCGCGGTGGGGGCTCCTTTCTTATGTGATGTAAGGCATTTAAGAGATGGGTTACCTGCGCTTGTTCTTTCGATAAAGCAGGGCAAGACCGTGAAACAAGAGATCCGCGTCGTAATGGATTTCACGTTTGCAGCACGGCATGATATAGGGAGCAAGTCCGCCGGTGGCTACCACGGTCAAGGGCTGGCCCAATTCCCGCTCAACACGGTCTGCCAAGCCGTCCAGCATAGCCGCAGTGCCGAACATGGCACCGTTATTCAGACAGGCAACCGTATTCTTCCCAATAAGTTTGCCAGGAGTTTCCGGCGCAATGGGTGGAAGCTGGGCGGTACCGGCGCTGATGGCCCGCAGGCTGGTCTGCACGCCCGGGACAATGAAACCCCCGAGAAATACCCCTCCACGGCCGATCACGTTGTATGTGGTGGCAGTTCCCATGTCTACGGTCATACAGGGCAGGGGATAGTGTGCCGCGGCGGCTGCTGCGTCGGCAATGCGGTCCTGTCCAACGCGCTCCGGCTCATCCACATCCATGGAAAGGCCTGTATCCAGATTAACACTGACCAGCATGGGATCACATCCTGTCAGGCGGTGACATGCTTCGGCAAGAGGGCGGGTAAGGGCGGGAACAACACTGCATACGATTACGCCCTCTGTATGGGAGAGATCTGCCTGCAAACGCCGCAACAGGAATTTGAGCTCGGCAGTATACTCATCCGCGGTACATCTGGGGCGGGTGACCATGCGGGTGGTGAAGCGAACGATATCCCCTTCCAGAATCCCGATACAGATGTTGGTGTTGCCGATATCGACGGCCAGCAGCATAGTAAACGCCTCTCTTTGCGGTTGCTCAAAATTTTGGAATGTCTTGCCGGGAGAGGCTCGGCAAGGAGCCCGGGATGGCAAAACAGGGTGTTTCTCATTATAACAGTTTGCCCGGTGCTTTGCAAAGCACCGGGCAACTGTATCTGTATCAGGAATCCGGTCAGCCGCCGATAAAGAAGTCCAGAATGTCCCAACCCTCGCTGCCTGTCTGACGGTACAGCTCTGTATATCCACAGTTGCAGCAGCTTACAGTAATGAATTTCTTGTTCTGCACATCGAACAGCTTGGCGAAATTCCCTCCGGTGGCCTGCAGGCGGTCGACGTCGTATTCGGTGCAGCCGCATTTGGGGCAGATGTATTGTTTTTTCTCCATAGGGTGCCTCCGATCTGGTGGATGCTCAGGCAAGATTGAGCTTTTTGGTCAGGTAATGCCGCGTTAATAACCAGAGAATAACATCTCCCACGGCAAAAAGCAAGATAAAAAAGAGGGTGAACAGATTGATAATTTGCCCGCTGGTAAGATTGGAGAAGAAGCCGGTAGCGGCGGCGCTGACTGCAGGCTGGTCAGGAAGCATGAAAGTGAAAGTAAAGAATCCAATGGCGAACATGAGAATCATCATCAGGATCTGGAGGACAAAGGTGATGACAAAGTAACAGACAACGGTCGCAAGCAGGCGGTTTTGCGGCCACTGACCACCCAGGGCAATGCAGAAATAGAAAAACAGAAAAGCGCAGCAGAGCATGGCAAGCAGGGCAACGCACAGAAGAAAAAAGGAAAACCAGGCTTCAAAAGTGGGAGCAATGATCATGTCGCCCTCGGTGACGGGCAGGTCCAGCATACGGAAAAAGACGTTGCCCAAAAGCAATGCGGCGAAAAACCAGCTGACGGAACAGATCAGTTTTGACGCGATGAGCTGATCGGCAGTCACCGGCAGGCTGAACATCAGATACCCTCGCATACCCAGCAAGCCGTAGAAGCGTTGGACAGCAATGACCAGGCTGATGACGAAAATCGCCCAGAAGCCAAGCACACAGAGAACGGTCAAAATTGCGATACCGGCGGTATACAGGGGCGTTCCGGAAAAAGCAGCAAAGGAATTGCCCAGGCGCATGAAAATCACATTGAGCATAATCAGAAATAAAACGCCCAGATACAGTGGAAGCAGGAACCGTGCGGTTGCCCGGTATTCATATTTCAATAATTTTGTCAGCATCGGAATACCTCCTTGAAAAATTCATCAACGCTCATGCCTTTTTCTTGCCGCAGATGATCGACACTGTCATGCAGAAGGAGTTTGCCCTGCCGAAGAATGGCGACTTCATCCAGGACTTTTTCAATATCGCTGATCAAATGGGTCGAGAAAAGCACAGCAGAGTCTTCGCTGTAATTGCGGAGAATGGTGGACAGGATATATTCCCGGGCGGCCGGGTCAACACCACCGAGAGGTTCATCCAGAAGATAGAGCTTTGCTGCCCGGCTCATGACAAGGCAGAGCTGTACTTTTTCCTGTGTGCCCTTGCTCATGGAACCGATGCGCTGACTATCCGACAGATGCAGGTCCCGAAGCATTTCCTGGGCCTTGACTCGATCGAAGTCCGCAAAGAAGTCCGAATACATGGAGACAACGTCCTTCGTGGTCATCTCTGTAGGGAGTGCCATCCGGTCCGGAAGATAAGAAACAATGGCCTTGGTGGCTGGGCCCGGGGCCATGCCGCCGATCAGGACGCTTCCCTGATCCGGAGTCAGAAGCCCGGCACCAATTTTGATGAGAGTGGTTTTGCCGCTCCCGTTGGGCCCTAAAAGACCGACCAGCTTGCCGGGAGCCAGGGCCAGATCCAGATGATCCAGTGCACGGATCCGGCCATAATATTTGCTCAATTTGTGGACTTCATAAACAGGTTGCATCAGGATTCCTCCTTTGTGTTGGATACGGTGGGAAATGTCGCCTTTTGAAGAAGCTCCAGCGTTTCCTCCTGTGTATATCCCAGTTTGTGCATTTGACGGAGAAAATCGGCGACATAGACTTCTGCCCGTTGGACTCGCAGCGTATGCAGCGTGTCCTGATTGGCGGAGACAATCCGGCCGGATGTGCGCTGTGACTGAAGAAGTCCGCGGGACTCCAGATCCTGAAGGGCGCGCTGCATGGTATTGGGGTTGACACCGGCCTCAGCGGCCAGCTCGCGGACGGCAGGAATTCGGCTGCCGGGGGGATATTCCCCCGTGACAATGGCAAGCTCAAGTTGTTCAATGAGCTGCACATAGACCGGCCGGCCGGCTGTAATATTCCAGTTCAAGGCATCACCTTCTTGCTCTACGTATTATTGTATTAATGATCTAATACAATAATACACGAATTCGGTTTGCTGTCAAGAGGATGAGGAAACTTTTTACAGATAACGAAGAGAGCAGGCGCAATAAAAGTGAAGGCTCCCATGAAAGCGCATAGAAAAAGGCGGCATACCCGATAAAAGGGTATGCCGCCTTTTGGCAATGAAAAAGAAATGATCAGAAATCGTTGCTGTGTTCACCTTGGCGAATGTCGTCACGCTCCAGTTGTGCCAGAAGTTCATCATGGCTGTCATCCAGTAAAAGGGTGCGGCTGTATTTTTCAAAGCGCTCACATTCGTTTTCCGCCAGGAAGGGGGCGGAATCGGGACCCAAGGCCAGTTCGTTGACAAAGACAACCATTTCCTGCTGGTCAGCGAAAGCACGCTCCATAAAGTCAAAGGCAAATTCCAGAGCATCCGACGCGGCAGAAACGGCATCTTCCCGAGCGCGGACCTGACGGTTGAATCCGGCACGCACGGCATCAAAGGCTTCATCCGGGTCAAAATCCGGCCCGATCTCCTTTGCCCAGTCCTGCAGAAGGGCGGCGGAGCGGCGGTGAATACCAAGTTCATATGGAGTCATTCGCCCGGCTGCCTTTTCCCGGTCAATGCGCGACAGTGTGTCAGAGCATTGATGCGCCAAGAGAGCGGCAGGGGAATCCTCCGGTGTGGCGGAGGAGAGAGCGCGTTTGAAGGAGCGCAGCTGCTGATAGCAGGCGTCAGTCACGGCGTCGGCCTCCCTTGCAGAGGAAAAGCGCACATTGAGCCCGGCCAGCAAAAGACTGACCAGGGACAGACGTTCATCAAAAGAAGCGTCCAGCGCACGGGCAACGACCTTGTCGGAGGGACGGCCCTGCAGAATATCCTCAATGCCGTAATCACTGCGATATTTTTTGTACAGTGCCCAGTAGGCGGCAAAGTCACGCATGACATCGGGGTGACGCAGATATTCGCCAATAACGGTTTCGTCCACCGGCAGGCCCAGAGCATCGCAGGTCACCAGCATGGCAGAGAGATCTTCCCACCCGCGGGCAGTGACAAACTGGACACCGTCCACATCCTGCTCCACCTTGTAGAAATGTTGAGGACGAAGCTCCAGATAGGCGAGGATGGCGGGGTGCAGCCGCTGGGCGCGGGCGTACTCCTGCCAGACGCTGAGGTTGGGTTCCACGTCGATCCGGCGCACACGGTCAAGGGTAACAAGATCAAACTCCCGGACGGATTTGTTATACTCCGGAGGGTTCCCGGCGGCCACAATGATCCAACCTTCCGGAATCGCCTGGTTGCCGAAGGTTTTGTACTGCAGGAATTGCAGCATGGTAGGGGCCAGCGTTTCAGATACGCAGTTGATCTCATCGATGAAAAGGATTCCCTGCCGCAGCCCGGTCTGTTCCATTTTGGTATAGACGCTGGCAATGATCTCGCTCATGGTATATTCTGTCACACTGCGGGTCTTGCCATCAATGTCGCGCTGGCGGATAAAGGGGAGGCCGACAGCGCTCTGGCGGGTATGATGGGTGATGGTATAGGCGACCAGCGCGACGCCGCAGGCCCGGGCGGCCTGCTCTACGATCTGCGTTTTGCCGACGCCCGGAGGCCCCATCAGCAACAGCGGACGCTGACGCATGGCGGGAATGCGATAATTCCCGCCTTCATCCTTGGCCAGATAAGCCCGTACTGTTGTCTCAATCTCCTGTTTGGCTCGTTTGATATCCATTTGCGATCAACCTTCCTGACAATGGTTTGCGGAGCGTTATAGCTGGGGAAGCTCGTCAAGATCATCCGGCAGAGTAAAATCAGGCAGCTTGGGGGCCTGAGGCTTGATGAACTCGTCGGGCTCCAGGGTCAGCCGCATGGCCCATGGGGGGACGTCGGGCACGGGTTCTCCGGTGTCCAGAAACAAAAACGCAACATCATACGGCGGCCGTCGGGCAGGGTATATCCCCTTGCCGTCGGTGAAGTACAGCACACCCTGTAGATCCCGGAGCGTGCCCAGCTTCCGGAGTTCGTCGATACGGGTAAAAGCGGGACGGAAATCTGTACCTCCGCCGCCCTTCAACACAAAATCGCTGGCATAGCGATCCAACGCGTTCAGATCAGAGAGCAGTGTCTCGCTGCGCACGGCGTCATCACATTGGAGTACCAGAATACGGCAATGGACAAAAAAGGTTTCCGTTGTTTTCAAAATGGCGAAAGTCTCTTTCAAAAAAGCTTTTACCAAATCTCCGGAGGTGGATTCGCTGGTATCCAAAACAATGACAAGATCACGAACCCGCTTGCTTTCCCGCGTCTCCAGCGGTTCAATCAGCGGCATATTGCCGTAGGTGCGCAGACCATAACTGTAATATCCCAGATCAAATTCATCAAGATCCAGGTGGGGTTCTTCCCGCCATACGGCAAAACGACGAAGAAAATCCCGGTACAGCTTGCGCCCGCGGCCGGCCTGAACCTGAGCCTCCAATGCAGTGGCCGCCTCGGCATCTGAAGCACGGGAGCCGCCCTGCTGCATGGAAAGCTGCGTCTCGCGGCCCAGCTGTTCCCAGCGTTTGCCCTGCATCTGTGCGGAAGGAGCATCGGGATCTTTAGGCCAGGAACTGTGGTCATCGCAGTAGAACTCCTGATGCAGACGGGTGAGCTCCTCGGCGTCCAAGGTACAGAGTTCCCGATAAACGGGGCCGGCGCTCAGAAGGCGGAAGCGCTGGGCAAGGTCGGCATAGGTTTTTTGCCGCAGCCATCCTACCGAGCGCTTGAGAGCAGTAATGTTCAGATGATCCAGTACATTCTCCACGCAGATGTCACAGGCGATTCCCCAAAGGACCGGGTCACGATCCCCGCGCAGCCAGAGATGGCGAAACACGCAATGCAGCACACTGTGCAGATAGGCGCGGGGCAGGTACTTGCGGTTGCTGCGGTAGATGCGCAGCAACCAGGACGGTGCAAAGTACAGTACGGCGCCATCGGTTGCAAAACTGCGCAGCGAAGGCTTGGAGATCGGGGAGAGGGCGCAGAGAGCGGCGTTCATATAGGGCAGGGCCAGATAGAGGTCCCCGCGCACTGCGGCAAAAACCTTTTGAGCCATGGTTTCTTCCCATTCCGCCTGGGTCTGCACATGCTTTTCAGACAAGATGTTCGCCTCCTTTCCTCAAGAGTTTGATCTGTCAGAGATCATCAAAGCTGTACCGTTTCGGTGCCCGGCGGGCGGTTTTGCCGCGGCTCAAAAACAGTGCGGCACCGGCACCGAATCCTCGCTGACCGCAGATTTCGGCAGCCGCGGTACGGCTGGCATCATCTAGGATACCAAGATCACAGGCAAAGCGCAGGCCGTCCAGATCGCGGACGTTGATATACGGTTCCAAGGCGGTCAGGACATGGCTGCGCAGATAATTCAGATAGGTGTTTCGTGCTTCCGGAGAGAGAGCATAGGGGTAGCGGATCCGTTCCATGGCAATGCGGCAGAGCTTCTCCGGCGTTTCGCCCACACAAGCCTGCTCAAAGGAACGGTCATACTCTGCAGCATTCAGTCGGGCGCCATCAAAGCATTGGCGATAGCGGTATCCTTCTCCCTCGATGCTGTGATTAAAGATGTGAGCGGGAGTATTTTCATCAAGAAATTCAAAATACTCCGGAAAAAACAATCGCGCCAGGATCTGGCCATCGGCAACAAATTCCGCATTGATGTCCGCGCTGATGCTGCCAATCAGCTTTTTCAGCCCGGAAGGTTCAGATGGGGCGCAGCGCAGGGCAATGCAATCCAAACTGCGGCAATTGATGAACACGTCGCTGCCGATAGATTCACAGCTGGGGCCCAGTTCCAGCCGGCGCAGGCTGCGGCAGTTATAAAAGGCTGCGCTGTCCAGAACAGTCACGGTATCGGGGAGGGTAACCTCCTCGACAAAGTTGCCGCAGATACAGTGCAAAGAATCAGCTTCCATGCCGTCCGGCAGAGAAAGCGTCCCGGTCTGGTGCCTTTTTTCCGCAAAACAGTAAGGGCCGATTTGGGTGACAGGTAGACCCTCAATGGAGGCGGGAAGAACGGGACAAGGGGAGTCGCCGTATACCTTCAGTAATCGCGCGCCGTCCCGGCATGGCTGCCATTCATATCCAAGAGAAAAAATCATCGCCGCCCCCTTTACAATACTGCCATTATAGCATAAAATAGCCGCTAGGCAAGAGAAACGCATACAGGTTAAAACCATGTGAAAGCAGGGGAAAGGGAGGACGCTTTTTATGCCGCGGGCATATCGCCAGGGGGATATTCTGACAGGAAACATCCCCACGCAACTGATCTTGTTTTTTCTGCCGGTCTGGTTCGGAACCTTTTTCCAGCAGCTGTACAATACGGCAGATACACTGATCGTCGGAAACTGCGTGGGTACGCAGGCATTGGCGGCAGTGGGCGCCACGGGAGCACTGACACAGCTTCTCATCGGCATTTTTACGGGATTGTGCAGCGGAGCCAGTGTGGTGGTGGCGCAGAGTTTTGGCGCAAAGGATGCCAACAGAATCTCCCGGCAGATCCACACATCCATTGCCCTTGCCATTGCGGGCGGACTCTTGCTGATGGTGCTGGGGCTGGCAGGGGCTCGGGTGGCTCTTTCCTGGATGAATACCCCGGCGGATGTGCTGGATGACGCGGCACTTTACCTGCGGATCTACTTTCTGGGCATGGTTCCTCAGATGCTGTATAACATGGGAACCAGTATTCTGCGGGCGGTGGGAGATTCCAAGCGGCCGCTGTATTTTCTGATCATTGCCTCGCTGGTCAACATTGTGTTTGACCTGATTTTTGTGGCGGGCTTTCGCTGGGGCGTTGCCGGCGCGGCAGCGGCTACGGTGTTGAGCCAGATCGCCAGTGCAGTTCTGACACTGCGATGCCTGACTGGCGCTCCGGAAATGCCCTGGCATCTGGACTGGGACAAGCTCAGTCTGGAGCCTGCAGCCCTGGGGGCAATCTGCCGGATTGGCCTTCCCACAGCGGCGCAGAGCGCTCTTTACAGCATCAGCAACATTATGATCCAAAGCAGCATCAACGGCTTTGGGACCACAGCGGTGGCGGCCTGGGGCGTTTATGGAAAAATTGACTTCTTGTTCTGGATGACAGTCAACTCCCTTGGCATTTCCGTCACAACTTTCGCGGGACAGAATTTTGGCGCGGGGCTGTATGACCGGGTGAAAAAGGGAACAACAATTTGCCTGGGGATTACGGCGGCAATCACTGTCTGCCTAAGCGCGGGGCTGTATCTGGCGGCAGAACTGCTGTTCGGAATTTTTACCCCCGACGAGGCGGTCCTGCTTCAGGGAGTGGAAATGCTGCATGTCCTGGCGCCAATGTATATCACATATATCTGTATCGAGATCCTGTCTGGCACACTCCGGGGATGTGGGGATGTAACGGTTCCCACCGTGATTACCTGCTTCCTGGTTTGCGGGCTGCGTCTGGTATGGCTGTTGGCAGTTGTTCCGCTGCATCCGGCGGTGTGGATGGTGGAGTGCAGCTATCCCATTTCGTGGATCCCGGCGTCCCTGTGCTTCATCGGATATTATCTGGCCGGCGGATGGCTGAAGCGGCGCATTGAAGCCCAGCGGGCTGCGAAATCTGTTTGAGATGTAAAAACCTGACAACAACAAAAATTCCCGTCTCGGCTGGCACGGTGCAGTGCCGCCGGGACGGGAATTTTTTATTGAGAAAGCTGAATCACAGTTTGAAACTGTCCTTCAGAGTGACGATACGGTTGTAGACGCCGGGCAGACGGCTGTCGGGCGTGAAGTAGCCGGTGCGCACAAACTGGAAGCGCTCGCCAGGTTGTGCGTCCTTCAGGCATTCCTCCAGCTTGGCATGGGGAATGGTGACAACACTTTCCGGGTTGAGATATTCCTTGAAATCCACACCGTCCGGCAGAACGACCATGTTCTGTTCGGTGAACAGTTTATCGTACAGACGGACTTCTGCGTCAATGCAGTGCTCGCAGCTGAGCCAGTGGATGGTGCCGCGCACCTTGCGGCCGTCGGCCGGGTTGCCATTCCGGGTTTCCAGATCGGCCTCAGCATGAACGGCAAGAATATTGCCGTCGGCATCCTTGTCCACACCGGTGCAGCGCACCAGATAGGCCCCCATCAGGCGGACTTCACTGCCGATGGAGAGACGCTTGAATTTCGGCGGCGGTACCTCAAAGAAGTCGCTGCGGTCGATCCAGAGCTCGCGAGTAAAGGCAGCGGCGCGGGTGGTAGAGTCGTTGGCGTCGCGGTTTGGGTTGTTGGGAAGATCGAAATATTCGCACTGATCAGCAGGATAGTTGTCAATGATCAGCTTGATGGGATCCAGCACAGCAATGCGGCGCTGAGCTCCCAGCTCCAGTTCAGCACGGAGAACGGCCTCCAGCTGACGCATGTCCACCAGGCTGTCGGCTTTGGAAATGCCTGCCTGCTGTACAAAGGTAAAGATGCTGGTAGGGGTATAACCGCGGCGGCGAAGGCCGGACAGAGTCGGCATGCGGGGGTCGTCCCAACCGTCAACGATGCCCTTCTCCACCAGTTCCCGCAGATAGCGCTTGCTCATGACCGTGTTGGTTACATTCAGGCGGGCAAACTCTCGCTGCTTGGGGAACTCTCCGCCCACCGTATTGCGGATAACCCACTCGTAGAGGGGACGGTGATTCTCAAATTCTAGGCTGCACAGCGAATGGGTGATGCCTTCAATGGCATCCTGAATGGGATGCGCAAAATCATACAGGGGATAGATGCACCATTTGTCGCCCTGGCGGTGATGATGTACATGCTTGATGCGGTAGATCGCAGGATCGCGCATGTTCATGTTGGGGCTGGCCAGATCGATTTTGGCGCGCAGGGTTTTTTCGCCATCGGCAAATTCGCCGGCACGCATACGGCGGAAGAGATCAAGATTCTCTTCCGGAGTGCGGTCACGATAAGGGCTGGGACGGCTGGGCTTGCCGGCGTCGTTGCCACGGTATTCCTGCATCTGTTCCCGGGGCAGATCATCCACATAGGCTTTGCCTTCCAGGATCAGCTTCTCTGCAAATTCATAGCACTTTTCAAAATAATCGCTGCCATAGAAAATGCCGCCATTTGGTTCAGCCCCCAGCCATTTCAGGTCTGCCAGAATGCTCTGGACATACTCGTCATCCTCACGGGCGGGGTTGGTATCGTCAAAGCGAAGATTGAATTTGCCGCCATAAGTTTTGGCAACCATATAGTTGATGAAGATTGCCTTGGCAGAGCCGATGTGCAGATAACCGTTGGGCTCAGGAGGAAACCGGGTATGGATTTCCTTGACCTTACCCTCGGCAAGATCGGCGTCGATGATTTCAGTCAGAAAATTGGAAAATTTTTCGTCAGCCATAATTCCACTCCACAATCCAATATTATAAAAGGATTATCCTATTTTACACTAGATCAAGCCTTTGTGCAAGTTTGGCCCTTCTGAAGAAAGGCCAATCGCTCCGCATGCGATTTTATTGCTGTCGGAAAGTGAGGGAGTTATCATCCATGTGATCGACAATGGCAAGGCTGGCAAGCTTGTAACCCGCTGCACGCAGCTCAGCGCCGCCGGGCTGGAATCCCTTCTCAATGCAGATGCCGATGCCGCCGACAGTCACACCCGCCTGGCGGCAGACATCCAAAAGCCCGCGCATGGCTTTGCCGTTAGCCAGAAAGTCATCCACAATCAGAACCTTATCGTCAGGAGAAAGGAACTTTCGGGCAAGAGTGATGTCATAATCCCGTCCGTATGTATAAGAATGCACAACAGAGGTGTAGACCTCGCCGTCAATGTTTTTGCTCTTTGCTTTTTTGGCAAAGACGACGGGAACGCCAAAATGACGGGCGGTCATGCATGCAATGGCAATGCCGGAAGCTTCGATCGTCAAAATTTTTGTGATGCCGTCCTGTCCGAAAATGCGATAAAATTCCTGCCCGATCTGATCCAAAAGCTCGACATCAAGCTGATGATTCAAAAAACAATCGACTTTCAGTACATTTCCGGGACGTACCTGACCCTCGCGCAGGATGCGCTCTTCCAGCAGTTTCATACTAACCCCTTTCGGCCTTTCCAGCAGGCCTGATATCCGTTTGTCCGCAGATGCGGCAATAAAGATTTATCCTCTATTATGCCAAAATTCGGCAGTATTTGCAATCCCTATTTTATAGATGCATTTGGGCATATTGCCTGGCTGATAACATTTTGTAACTAATATTTATGTAAAATGACCACAAAAATGAATAAATCGTAAATAAACTATGGCGAATTGATGCATTGAAGTAAAAAAAGGCCAGCGGTATAATAAAAAACATATTACAGTGTATTTGTGCAATTTCCTCTTGGCATCGTCCAAAAGGGGAGGGTACGCTGTAAATATTCTAGGAGGGATATATCATGAAAAAGTTGATCAGTGGCATGCTGGCAGCTGCTATGGCGCTGAGCCTGGCTGCCTGCTCCTCCGGCGATACGTCGGAGTCTGCTTCCACTACACAGGATTCTCAGGCTTCCACCTCTGAGGCGGGCGCTTCCCAGGCTTCCATCAAGCTGGGCGGCATTGGCCCCACCACCGGCGGCAACGCCCAGTATGGCAACGCTGTCAAGAACGGCGAAGAGCTGGCAGTCAAGGAAATCAACGCTGCAGCCGGTTACGATGTATTTGAGCTGAAGTTTGAGGATGACGAGAGCGATCCCGAGACGGCGCTCAACGCTTACAATGCCCTGAAGGACTGGGGCATGCAGATTCTGGTCGGACCTGTCACCAGCGATCCCAGCCTGAATGTTGCATCCGAGTGTGTCAATGACAATATGTTCATGCTGACGCCTTCCGCCTCTGCAGAGGACGTGGCACTGACCGGTCCCAACATCTTCCAGATGTGCTTCACCGACCCCAACCAGGGCGTTGTCTCTGCGGATTACATTGCTGACAAGCAGCTGGGTACCAACATTGGTATCATTTACGACTCCTCTGATCCGTACTCCACCGGCATCTACACCGCCTTTATGGCAGAGGCTCAGGCCAAGGGACTGAACATCGTTGTCAGCGATGCTTCCTTCACTGCCGACAACAAGAGTGACCTTTCCACTCAGGTTCAGAGCTGCCAGGCAGCCGGTGCCGATCTGGTCTTCCTGCCCATCTATTATAATGAGGCAAGCCAGGTTCTGATTGCTGCCGACCGTATCGGCTATGATCCCATCTTCTTCGGCTGTGATGGTATGGACGGCATCCTGAGCGTGGAGGGCTTTGACACCAGCCTGGCTGACGGCCTGATGATGCTGTGCCCCTTCTCCGCTTTCGGTGATGACGAGACCACCACGACCTTTGTCAGCGCCTACAAGGCAGCTTACAATGACGAGACTCCCAACCAGTTCGCTGCGGATGCCTATGACTGCGTCTACGCAATCTATCAGGCTTTGCAGGATGGTGCGATCTCTCCGGATATGAGCTCCAGCGAGATGTGCGATGCTCTGAGCGCTGCTTTCACCTCCATGACCTTTGACGGCACCACCGGTGTCGGCCAGACCTGGGATGAGAATGGCATGATCTCCAAAGAGCCGAAGGTCTACACCATTGAGTCCGGCGCTTATGTCCTGGCTGACTAAGCCTGTCTGACTTTTATTCGATTTGCCAAAGGGGGCTGACCGAACGCTGTTTCGGCAGCCTCCTTTTGCATTTTGCGCAAAAACGGTGCAATTTTCTTTTGTCAAAGCAATAATTCGGCAGAAAGCACTCGGCATTTGCCACATCTGCATTGTTTCGGCGCACTTTTTGTGGTACCATAAATGTATTCGTTTTGCACCTTTGAGGATTCATAGGGGCGAAGCTGGGAAAAGAAAATTGTGAGGTGTGTTTCGCAATGCAGTTTTTGTCTTACCTGATCAGCGGGATCAGTCTGGGCAGTGTCTATGCATTGATCGCCTTGGGCTACACGATGGTTTACGGCATTGCCAAAATGCTGAACTTTGCACACGGCGACATCATTATGATCGGCAGCTACGTAATCTTTTTTGCGTTCGGTTCCTTTGGCTGGAATCCCTTGGTTGCTGTGCTGTTTTCCATGGTCATCTGCACCATCCTGGGTGTTCTGATTGAACGCGTTGCCTATCGTCCTCTGCGCGAGGCCCCGTCGTTGGCTGTGCTGATCACGGCCATCGGTGTCAGCTATCTGTTGCAGCAGGTAGCTCAGCTGCTCTGGACATCCAATGCCAAGAGCTTTACCTCGGTCGTTGGCCTGCAAAAAATCACATTGTTTGACGGACAGCTGATCATCTCGGGAGAGACCATCGTGACTATCCTGGTCTGTATTGTCATCATGGTATTCCTGACTCTGTTCGTCAACCACACGGTTCCTGGCCATGCAATGCTTGCCGTCAGCGAGGACCGCGGTGCTGCCCAGCTGATGGGCGTCAATGTCAACGCCACCATTTCTCTGACCTTTGCCATCGGTTCTGCTCTGGCTGCTGTGGCCGGCGCTTTGCTCTGCTCGACCTACCCGTCGCTGTCTCCCACAACAGGCGCAATGCCCGGTATCAAGGCCTTTGTCGCAGCAGTTTTCGGCGGCATTGGTTCGATCCCCGGTGCCTTTATCGGTGGCATTTTGCTCGGTATCATTGAAAATCTGAGCAAGGCATACATCTCGACACAGCTTTCCGACGCGATTGTTTTTGCGGTTCTGATTGTTGTGCTGCTCGTCAAACCGACGGGACTGCTCGGCAAGAAAGTCAACGTGAAAGTGTGAGGTGATATCTGTGCCGTTGTCAAGATTGAAAAATATGAAAAAGACGACCAAAAGCAATATCATCACCTTTGGTATCGTCATTGTCTTTTATGTGATCGTTGAGATCCTGTCCGGTGCAGGATTGACAAGCAGCTCCTTCGAGGGACAGCTGGTTCCCATCTGTGCCTATGTCGTGCTGGCCGTGTCGCTGAACCTGACGGTCGGTTTTCTGGGCGAACTGAGCCTTGGCCATGCCGGCTTCATGAGCGCCGGGGCTTTCTCCGGTGTGCTGGTATGGACGCTGCTGGGCCAGACGCTGCCCACCTGGCTGGCTGTTCTGCTGGCATTCCTTGTGGGCGGATGCGTGGCCGGTCTTTTTGGCTTTGCCATTGGAATTCCGGTCCTGCGCCTCTCCGGTGACTACCTGGCCATTGTTACCCTTGCATTCGGCGAGATCATCAAAAACGTTATCAATGCCTGCTATCTGGGATATGACTCCAATGGTGTGCACTTCTCTCTGAAAGATGCTGCCTCCATGGGCCTTGAGGCGGACGGCACCACGCTGATCAATGGTGCCATGGGCATCACTCGGATCAAGACGGTCTCCACTTTTACCATTGGCATTGTGCTTGTGGTGCTGGCTCTGATTGTCATCCTCAACCTGATCAATTCCCGCGCCGGCCGCGCAATCACAGCCATCCGCGACAATGAGATCGCTGCCCAGAGCGTAGGCATCAACCTGACCAAGTACAAGCTAATGGCCTTTGTCACCTCCGCTGTATTTGCGGGTCTGGCAGGCGTTTTGTACGGCCTGAATTACTCCTCGCTGGTAGCCCGCCGTTTTGACTACAACACGTCCATTCAGATTCTGGTTTTCGTGGTTCTGGGCGGCATGGGCAATATCCGCGGCTCCATTATCGCTGCTGCACTGCTGACGGTTCTGCCGGAAATGCTGCGCGGCCTGGATGACTACCGTATGCTGATCTATGCGATCGTGCTGATTGTCATGATGATCTTCAACCAGAGCCCCCAGATGATTGCCTGGAGAAAGCGCATTGCCGAGCGGTTCAAGGACGTCCGCAAGCCGGGTGGCAAAAAGAAGGAGGTGGCCTGAATGGCTTTGTTGGAAGTAAGCAACCTGGGCATTGCCTTCGGAGGCCTGCAGGCAGTATCGCAGCTTGATCTTTCCATCGAAAAAGGACACCTGTACGGCTTGATTGGCCCAAACGGTGCAGGCAAGACCACAGTGTTCAATATGCTGACCGGCGTCTACCGCCCTACCGAGGGCAACATCGTGCTGGACGGCAAGGATATTACCGGCAGAAGCCCTGAGGCCATCAGCAAGGCGGGCATTGCCCGTACGTTCCAGAACATCCGCCTTTTCAATGAGATGAGCGTTCTGGACAATGTCAAGGTGGCGCTGCATAACCAGGTGCGGTACAGCATGATGACCGGCATTCTGCGTCTGCCTTCCTTCCGTGAGAAAGAGCATGAAATGAACCGCCAGGCCCATAAGCTGCTTCAAATTTTCGACCTGGACGGCCAGGCCAATCTGAAAGCTTCCCAGCTGCCTTACGGCAAGCAGCGCAAGCTGGAGATTGCCCGTGCGCTGGGCACCAATCCCAAGCTGCTTTTGCTGGATGAGCCTGCTGCCGGTATGAATCCCAACGAGACCGAGGAGCTGATGCAGACGGTGCGCAGCGTCCGCGACCAGTTCGGAATTGCAATCCTGCTGATTGAACACGATATGAATTTCGTTATGGGCATCTGTGAGGAGATCACAGTGCTCGACTATGGCCGCGTGATTGCCCGCGGCGACGGCCAATCTATCCGCAACAACCCCAAGGTGATTGCGGCTTATCTGGGAGGTGACTGATCATGGGGGAGATGCTTTCGGTCAAGAACATCAATGTGTTTTACGGCTCGATTCATGCCATCCGTGATGTCTCTTTCCACGTGGATGACGGTGAGATCGTCACGCTGATTGGTGCCAACGGTGCCGGCAAGACCACTACCATGCATGCTATCTCCGGTCTGCTGAAACTGCAGAGCGGCGAGATCACCTATTGCGGTGAGATCATCAGCAAGATGGAGGCGCACAAAATCATTCGGCTCGGTCTTTCCCAGGTGCCGGAAGGCCGCCGTGTGTTCAGCGGTTTGACGGTACAGCAGAATCTGATGCTGGGGGCCTACACCCGCCGTGACGGCAAGGAGGCCATCCAGAACGATTTCGATATGGTATATGAACTGCTGCCGCGCCTGAAAGAGCGCCGCGGTCAGTTGGCGGGCACGCTGTCCGGCGGTGAACAGCAGATGCTGGCCATCGGCCGAGCCTTGATGTGCAAACCCAAGATGCTGCTGCTGGACGAGCCTTCCATGGGCCTGTCCCCGCTGCTGGTCAAAGAGATTTTCAAGATTATCCGGGACGTCAACCGCAATGGTGTGACCGTCCTCCTGGTGGAGCAGAATGCCAAGATGGCATTGGAAATTGCCAACCGCGCCTATGTCCTGGAGACGGGGACCATCAAGATGGAGGGCGACGCTCATGAGCTCGCCAACAACATCGAAGTGCGCAAGGCGTATCTGGGCTGCTGAGACGGAGTGTCATTTCAATCAAAAAAGCAAAAGAGGAAACGCATCATGACGTTTCCTCTTTTTATTTGTATTATAATTTTCCGTTACAAAACAGCTTCCGGCGGGGCATCCCCGGGTGAAGGCTCGGTCAACAGGTTGAGCAGCTGGGAGTAGACCTTGCTGCCTTTTGCAATAAAACGGTTTTTGACCATCTCGGCGGTCAGACGGTCGGGCATGGAAAGACGGATCTGGAAGCTGTCCCGTCCCATATCCTCAATGGTGCAGACAACGAGAAATTCATCACCATCCGGCTCGACGTGAGCTTTGTTCTGTGCGGCTTTGTGTACCCAGCTCTGGATACGAATCACCGCGCGGACGGCGCTCTCCCGAACGCTGCGGGGGAGATCGTAGGCAAGGGTGTCGGCCACAACAGAACCTTTTTCTGTGATCACAAATCCATTCTCGGTAGATTCAATCAGCTGTTGGTCTTCCAGTTCATCCAGGGCGTTGACAAACTCAAAATAATTGACCAACTGTTCCTGCAGAAGTGCCCCCTGCATGGCCTCGCGGGTGAGAGGAGCAGCAGCTTTGACCAGGTAGCACAGCAAAATCCGGATCTCGGTATCGCTTGTAAGGCCGCCGGGCTTTACACCTCCGGTAAAGACTTCTGCCATTGTCATCACTTCCCGCAAAATCATTTCTCTGACATCTATTATACAAAACCGCGCAGAAAGTTACAAGTTCAAAACACCGTCTCAATCTGTTTGCGGCTTTGGGGCGTGGAGTATGTCCAGTGCTTGAGGCGACCCTTTGTCACAAAATAATGGGGCTCAAAACGGAGGGACTGGCCAAGATTCTTGTTTACCACTACCAGCTTGATTTTCATCTTGTCAGGGAGGATACTCTTGATGTAGACGCTGACCGATTGTCCGGGATGCAGCGTAGAATCGGGCTCAGCCAACCCGGCAAGATTCGGGGCAATTTCGATGAATACACCGTAGTCCTCCACGCTGCGCACAATGCCCACGACCGTTTCGCCGGCAGCGAAACAGGCGGCATTTTCGCTCCAGGTACCCAGCAATTCGCGCAGGGTCAGCACAATACGGTCCTGAGCGTCTCTTGTTTTGATGGCACACAGCAGCTGCTGCCCTACGGAGACGCGGTCGGAAGGAGAAGAAATGCGCGATACCGACAGGCAGTCAATGGGAAGCAAGGCTGAAATGCCGCATCCCACATCACAGAAAGCGCCGAAATTCTCAATATGGGTGACCGTGCAGGGGATCACGCTGCCGGATTCCAGTGTATCCAGATACTGTGTGCGGCAGGCCCGCTGCGCGGCCGCGCGGGAAAGCAGGTAGACAAACTCTCCATTTTCATCCTGACAAAAATCGGTGATGACAAAACAGGTCGGGCGCCCTACACGGGTCAGTACGGCGATGTCTTTGATTACCTCGCCGTGGGAAGTGTCAAGACATTCTTCGTACGGCATGTAGGCTTTGTGCCCGCACAGCTCAAATCGCAGGCGGCGGTTGGTGTCATAGGCGAGGGCGGTGCTTTGCAGCACTTCTCCCGTCGTGATGCAGCGTTCAAGCTCATCACGGCGCAGGTGATTGGCGTTTCGGCAAAGGCCTTCGGCACGATATTCCAACATTTCACATTTCCTCTTTTCTTATGGTTTCGCAGTTGCGGTGTTTTACTTTATGCGGAGGGAACAGGGGATATTTGCAAAAACGGCAAGGTGGTATATAATATTGCTGTGCCGTCATGCGGCAGGAAAGGCGGGAGCGTCATGGATGTACAGGTTGGCGATGTGATCCAGACAAAAAAGCAGCACCCTTGCGGTGCAAACCGGTTCGACGTGCTGCGCGTGGGTATGGATTTCAAGATCCGGTGCCAGGGCTGCGGCAGAGAAATTATGCTGCCCCGGGTCAAGATTGAAAAGAATATCAAGAAAGTGCTGCGGGGACAGGAATGATCGTTTTGCCCGCTGCGGAAGGATCACTATGTTTGAAGAACTGCATGAAATCGAGCGCCACTACGAGGAACTTGCCCATCGGATGTCCCTGCCGGACGCCGCACAGGATCCTGCAGCATATGGCAAAATGACCCGGGAGTACAAGGAACTGGAACCTCTGGTTGAGACCTACCATCAGTACTGGGATATTTGCCGTGACCTGGATGAAGTGCAGCTGCTTTTGCAGGAAAACAGCCTGGATGCTGAGTTCAAGGCTATGTTACAGCAGGAGGCATGCGAAAACGCACGAAATAAAACCGAACTGGAAGGAAAGATTCGACTCCTTTTGCTACCGAAGGATGAGGATGATGACAAGAGTGTTATTCTGGAAATCCGGGCGGGAGCCGGTGGAGAGGAAGCTGCACTGTTTGCCCACAGTCTGTGGCGGATGTATCAGATGTATGCCTCTGGTCGCGGCTGGCACTGCCAGATTGTCAGTCTGAATGAGACGGAGCTGGGCGGTGTCAAGGAACTGATCCTTTTGGTGGAGGGCAGCGGTGTTTACAGCCGCCTGAAATTTGAAAGCGGGGTTCACCGTGTCCAGCGCGTCCCGGAGACAGAGACGCAGGGGCGAATCCACACCTCCACGGTGACGGTTGCTGTGATGCCCGAGGCAGAGGAAGTGGAGCTGTCCATTGATCCCAAGGATTTGCGGATCGATACCTTCCGGGCCTCAGGGGCGGGCGGCCAGCACATTAACAAGACCTCGAGTGCGATCCGTGTGACCCATATCCCCACTGGTATGGTGGTGGAGTGCCAGGACCAGCGCAGCCAGAGAGAAAATCGTGAGCAGGCGCTGAAAGTCCTGCGCAGCCGCCTGCTGCAGCAAAAGCAGGCGGAGTATGACGCAGATTATAATGCGCGCCGCCAAAGCCAGGTTGGCACCGGCGACCGCAGTGAGCGCATCCGCACCTACAATTTCCCGCAGGGACGTCTGACCGATCACCGGATCGGGCTTACCATTTATAAGCTGGATGAAGTCCTCAACGGAGATTTGGATCTTGTTGTGGAGCCGCTGACGCTGGCTGATCAGGAAGCCAAGCTCCGGGCGCGGGAAGCGCAGAATTAAAAATAAGGGAAACAGGGAAAGAGGCTGACAGTTATGGATACAAAAGTCATGCCGGTCAACGAACAGAGCCTGGACTATGCAGCTGAACTGCTGCGCAACGGTCAGCTGGTGGCTCTGCCGACCGAGACCGTCTACGGGATTGCTGCCGATGCCAGAAACGGCGAGGCGGTCAAAAAAATCTTTGAGGCAAAGGGCCGGCCTCAGGACAATCCCCTGATCGTGCACATCTGCGGTATGGAAATGCTTAAGGGAATCGTTTCGGAGGTGCCGGAACGGGCGCACAAACTGGCGGCGGCATTTTGGCCCGGCCCCCTCACCATGGTGTTGCCCCGAGGCCCGGAAGTGTCGGAAGTGACCTGCGCAGAGCTGGATACCGTCGGGGTCCGGATGCCGTCACATCCGGTGGTTCAGGCGGTTATCCGCCGCTCCGGGGTGGCCTTTGCAGCACCTTCTGCCAACCTGTCGGGTAAACCCAGTCCCACCAGTGCGCAGGACACCTTCACCGACATGAACGGGCGTCTGCCCCTCATCCTGGATGGCGGCGAGTGTACCTACGGAGTGGAATCCACTGTGGTCTCGCTGACTGGAGAGCAGCCGATGCTGCTGCGTCCCGGCTACATTACCAAGGAGCAGATGGAAGCTGTTCTGGGCGAGCCTGTGCTGGTGTCCCATGCCATTCTGGAAAAACTGGCCGACGGTGAAGTGGCACGTTCTCCGGGAATGAAATACAAACACTATGCCCCGAAAGCGGAGGTCACCATTCTGGAGGGCAGCTTCGAGGCTTACCGCAGCTATGTGGCAGATCATGCAGGCGATGGCGTATGGGGGCTCTGTTTTGATGGTGAGGCGGCAGCGCTGCCTGTGCCTTGCGTTGAGTATGGTCATCAGGACAAACCCGCCGAGCAGGCCCATAAGCTGTTTTCCGCGCTGCGTGAACTGGACCGCCGTGGCGCAGTGACGGTGTATGCCCGCTGTCCGCGCAGGGATGGCGTTTCCATGGCAGTGTACAATCGCTTGATTCGTGCGGCAGCCTTCCGGGTGGTGCAGGTATGAAGATTATCGGACTGACCGGGCGTTCCGGATGCGGCAAATCCAGTGTATCCGCTTTTTTCCGGCGGGAGGGATTTGCCTGCATTGACGCAGATCAGGTTTCACGGGATGTGTTGCAGCCTGGGTCACCCTGCTTGCTGCCCTTGCAAAATGTATTTGGTTTTGATATTGTAGATGAGAATGGAGTCCTGGACCGCCGCATGCTGGCGAACCGGGCATTTGCCACGCCGGAAGGTACCCGGAAGCTGACCGAAATCACGCATCCCGAGATTCTGTCCCGTATCCGGGCGGCCGCGGCCTCTGCCGAGAAGGCAGGTGCTTTGCTGTTTTTTGTCGACGGTGCGGTGATTCTGGGAACTCCATTTGAAAAAGAGTGTGACAGACTTGTCGTTGTGACGGCTCCTTACGAACAGAGCGTTGCACGCATCTGCGCGCGGGACAATATTTCTGCTGAGATGGCACGCCGCCGTCTGGACGCACAGATGCCGGAAGAAATGCTTTGCGCCGCCGCAGATTATCTGATTCACAACGACGGAAGTCTGGCCGACCTTGAATTGCAGTGCAGGAGAGTATTGGACTCTCTGCGGAAGGAGGCCCATGAGACGAACACAACAGACTTTCCGGGAGGGAACTGAACCAAAAGGAAAACTGGATCGCTGGCGGACATGGTGGCTGCGGATTGCGGCCGTTTTGCTGTGTCTGGTTGCGATTGGAAGTATCATTGTGATCTCGGCCCACGATGAGATTGAGCAGTGGGAATATCCGCGGAAATATTCCGACCTGGTCGAGTATTACGCGGGAAAATATGATCTGGATGATCGGATGTTGTATGCTGTCATCCGTACGGAAAGCAACTTCGACCCCGAGGCACAGTCCAGCGTGGACGCCAGGGGACTGATGCAGATTACGGAAGTCACCTTTGACTGGATCAAATCAAAGATTGCACCGGCAGAAGACCTGACGTTTGAAGACCTGTATGACCCGGAAACGAATATCCGGTTCGGGACTTATTATTTCAGTTATTGCCTTCAGCGCTACGGAAATGACCTGGCGACCGCGGCAGCTGCATATCACAGCGGTTGGGGTACGGTGGACGATTTGCTGGCGGACAGCCAGTATTCTCAGGATGGTGTTACCCTGGACAGTTTCCCCTACACTCAAATGCAGAGGTATGTCTATAAGGTGACAAGCGCCTATGAGCGCTACTGCGAAATTTACGCAGACTGATGTGGATATTGAGGCGGGGCTTTGTTGCCCGGCTTTCAAATAAGAAAGGAATGGATAGATAACATGGATAAGGAAACGCTGAAAAGCCTTCTCTACAAAAATGAGACGGTAGCAGATCAGGCGCCGGAGATGCTGGCGCAGGCGGATACTTTCTGCGAGGGCTATAAGACTTTTCTGAACAAGAGCAAGACGGAGCGTGAGGCTTGCGCGTACAGTGAGGAACTTCTGAAGCAGGCTGGTTACCGTCCTTTTGTGCCGGGTCAGGTACTGAAGGCGGGTGACAAGATCTATTTCATCAACCGCAAGAAGTGTGTTCTGGCTGCAACCATCGGCCGGAAGAGCCTGGCAGAGGGCTTCCATCTCAATATTGCCCATATTGATGCCCCCCGTCTTGACCTGCGTCCGGTGCCCCTGTATGAGGGCAGCGACTATGCATATTTCCGCACCCACTACTATGGCGGTGTGCGCAAGTATCAGTGGCCCACCATTCCTCTGGCGCTCCATGGTGTGATCTGCCGCGCCGACGGCACGACCGTCGACGTCTGCATCGGTGAAAAGGACGACGATCCGGTCTTCTGCATTACCGATCTGCTGCCTCATCTGGCTGCCAAGCAGAATGAAAAGAGCCTGGGAGAGGGCATCACTGGCGAAAACCTCAATGTTCTTATTGCATCCACTCCGGTGGAGGACAAGGAACTGGAAAACCGTGTCAAGCTGAATGTGCTGCGCATGCTCAACGAAACATACGGCATCACAGAGAAGGACTTCACCCGTGCTGAGATCGAAGTCGTCCCGGCATTCAAGGCTCGCGATGTGGGTCTGGATCGGGCCATGATCGGCAGCTATGGCCATGATGACCGCGTGGATGCATATCCAGCACTGATGGCAGAGATCGAGACCAAGGATCCGGCTTACACTACGGTCTGCGTCCTGACCGACAAGGAAGAGACAGGTTCCGACGGTGTTACCGGTCTGAACAGTATGTATACGTTCCACTTCCTGCAGCAGCTGTGTGCGGCAGAAAATGTGGATTACATCACCGCTTTCCAGGCTTCCAAGTGCCTGTCCGCCGATGTCACGGCGGCGTATGATCCGACCTTCTCCGACGCATTCGAACCCAGCAATGCTACTTATGCAGGACGCGGCATTGCAGTCTACAAGTATACCGGCGCCCGCGGCAAATCCTCGACCAATGATGCTCCGGCTGAGATGGTCAGCTACCTGACCCGCCTGCTGGACCGCAACAATATTGTCTGGCAGATCGGTGAGATGGGCAAGATTGATCTGGGCGGCGGCGGAACTGTCGCCAAGTATGTTGCCAATCAGGACATCGACACCATCGACATTGGCGTGCCGGTTCTCTCGATGCATTCTCCTTATGAACTGGTGTCCAAGAGCGATGTTTACATGGCCTATCTGACCTTCAAGGCTTTCTGCGAGGACTGCGAATAATCACAAACAGGAAGGAGAGCATTTATGCCGTATCGTCTGATCAAACAGCAGGGCAGCGCGCGCCGCGGTGAATTCAAGACCGTGCATGGCACGGTACAGACTCCGGCGTTCATGAACGTCGCGACGGCCGCAGCCATCAAAGGTGGACTGTCTGCGTTCGATCTAAAGGATATCCGCGCCCAGGTTATGCTCTGCAACACCTATCACCT
>CALXHO010000109.1 GCA_944388125.1 uncultured Gemmiger sp.
CGAACTGCATGTTGCAGCCGTAGTGCTGGAACATGTAGTAGAAGTCGTAGCTCTGCATGATCATGTAGTTGAATTCGAGGAAGGACAGGCCTTTTTCCATGCGCTGCTTGTAGCACTCAGCCCGCAGCATGTTATTGACGCTGAAGCAGGCCCCAACCTCACGCAGCAGCTCCACATAGTTGAGGTTGAGCAGCCAGTCGGCATTGTTGAGCATCAAGGCCTTGCCGTCGCCAAACTCGATGAAACGCTCCATTTGGCGCTTGAAGCATTCGGCGTTGTGGTTGATATCCTCCTTGGTCAGCATTTTGCGCATATCGGTACGGCCGGAAGGATCGCCGATCATGGTGGTGCCGCCGCCAATCAGGGCTATGGGCTTATTGCCGGCCTGTTGCAGCCGTTTCATCAGCGTGAGGGCCATGAAATGACCTGCCGTCAGACTGTCGGCAGTACAGTCAAAACCGATATAGAAGGTGGCCTTGCCATTGTTGATGACGTCGCGGATTTCTTCCTCGTCAGTCACCTGGGCAATCAGGCCCCGGGCTTTCAGTTCTTCATAAATCTGCATGGGGATTTCCTCCTTGAATGTTTGCGGCAAGGAACAAAAAACGCCCCCTGCCAAACGTAAAATTTGGCAGAGGGCGATGATTACGCGGTACCACCTCTGTTCGTCTGCCTCCTCACGGCAGCAGACCTTCGCGGGTACAGGCGGCAGGATGTGACCAGTCCGATACCCAAACGCTGTAACGTGCGCACACGGCACAGCCTACTGGTCCTTGCGGACGTTCAGCCTGCTGCTCAGAGGGGTATTCACCGCCGGCCCCACCAGTCCCTTACACCAACCGGGACCTCTCTTTCGCAGGGCAATGACGGCTACTCTTCCTCGTCAATGCATTTGAACAAAAATTACACTACCACAACCGCACAAAAAAGTCAAGAAGCGGCCGCGGTTCAGCGGGATTTTTCAATCATCTCTCGGGCATTGGCCAGACTCAGCTCCGTGACCTTATCGCCCGATATCATAGCGGCCAGGGCATGCACCCGGGCGTCCATATCGAGAGTATGAATCTGAGTATAGGTGCGTCCGTCACGCACTTCCTTGCGGATCAAAAGCTGATTGTCCGCAAAAGCGGCAACCTGCGGGGTATGGGTGATACAAAGTACCTGATGCCCCGCAGCTGTCTGCTTGAGCAGCTGCCCGATACGCCCTGCAGCCAGACCGGATACACCGGTATCGATCTCGTCGTAAATCACGGTGGGAATGGCATCTTTGTCTGCCAGCGCGCTTTTGAATGCCAGCATAATGCGGGAAAGCTCACCGCCGGATGCCACTTTGGAGAGTGGTTTCGGATCCTCGCCCGGATTGGTGGAGATCAGAAATTCAATGGTATCCTGCCCGGCAGAAGCCAGCGGCCCCCGCTGATGCCGCAGAGTAAACCGGATACCGGGCATATTGAGAAAGGCCAAGGCCGACAACATCTGCCGGTTCATGGCATCAAAAGCTTTGAGGCGGGACTGGGTCAGCTCTTCTGCTGCCTGCCGGGCCTGCCGGTAGAGATCCTGTTTGAGCTGATTAAGTTTTTCCAGGCGTTCGGAGGAAGATTGATAATTTTCCAGTTCAGCCGCAGCCGCATCCCGCCTGGCCAGAAGATCTGAGACTTCTCCGCCGTACTTTTTCTTGAGACGGTAAATCAGATCCAGGCGTTCTTCAATCTGATTGAGCTCCCCTCCATCAAAGGTATAGCTGTCCAGACGGTCGGCAAGGTCGGTGGTGAGTTCCCGCGCCGTGTAGTACAGCTCATTCAGACGCTCGGAAAGAGCGGACAGGCTTTCATCCAGACGGGAAGCTTCCGACAAGTTGGTCGAAGCGTCGCCCAGCAGATCGGCCGCGCCGGAGACATCCGTCTCCTCCTGGCCGTCCAGCGCTGCATATGCCGCGGTGATGCGGTCGAGAATGCTCTGTGCATGGACAATGACATTCTTCCGTTCGTTGAGCCGATCTTCCTCATCGGTGGAAAGGTTGGCAGCGGTTAGCTCGTCAACCTCCTCCGTCAATGCCGCAATCCGGCGCTGTTTGTCAGCCTCACTGGCCGTCAGTGCATCCGCCTCCCGCTTGACTCTGACAACTTCCCGGTAGAGCTTATGGTAAGCTTCCCGCAAATCGGTATTCCGGGCGTACTGGTCGAGCAGGGAGAGATGCGCCGCCGGATTTGTCAGACTCTGACTGTCATGCTGGCCGTGAATCGCAATCAGGCCGGCGCAGATATCCCGCACCACTGTGGCGGTGGCAGGCATGCCATTGACGCGGCAGCTGCCCTTGCCTTCTGCGTTGATTTCGCGGTAGAGCAAAAGATCGTCCTGTGCCTCGTATCCACAGCGCTCCATCTGAGCACGGACATTGGCAGGAATGTTTTCAAAGGTAGCCCAGATGCAGGCTTTCTGGGTACCGCTGCGCACCAGCTCCCGGGAAGCACGATTGCCCAGGATTGCATTGATCGAGTCAATGAGGATGGATTTGCCGGCACCGGTTTCGCCGGTCAGCACATTAAAGCCGGGGGCAAAATGCACCTCAGCTTTCTCGATGACCGCTACATTTTCAATTTTGAGATCCGTCAGCATAGGGCTGCTGTCTCCCCTCTTTTGACATATGGAAAATCAGTGCCGGGGCGTAAAGCGACGCAGTTCCTCACAGATCATTTTGGCCGACTCCTCCGTGCGCATGAGGATGAAGAAGGTGTCGTCACCGGAGAGCGTACCGACTACGTTATCCCATGCACGGGCATCAAAGACCTCACAGGCGGCGTTTGCCATGCCGGAAAAGCACTTGACCAGAACCATATGACCGGCATAATCCACCTTGAGCACCGATTCCCGGAAGATGGTCTCGAACCGGCTGGGCGAATGGCTGACCTTGCCGGACTCGGAGGCAGACATATAGCGGTAGCCACCACTGCCGGTCGCAGTTTTGACCAGGCGAAGCTCACGGATGTCCCGGGAAACTGTGGCCTGTGTCACATCAAATCCCTCATCCCGAAGGTAGGAAAGCAGTTCTTCCTGCCGGTCAATGGGGTGCTTTTCAATCAAGTCAAGAATGGCCTGGTGTCTTGCGCGTTTCATGGATAGTATCATCTCCTCATCAGCTTGGTCTCAATGGCCCGGAATTGTTCGGCCCGATCAAACGCTGCAAGCTGCAGCTGTGTTTTTGCTAGGTAAATATCAACCTCATCCCCCGGTGCCAGCGCACAGGAGACCCGGCTGTCTGCCGAGACAAGAATATCATCGCGGTTTGCAGACTCGGCAACAACAGTTACACGCCGTGTGGCGGAAAAGACCATGGGAATCTGCCGGGGACTGTGCGGACAAATGGCATTGAGCACAAAAACCGGCGCGGCGGCATCCAGAATAGGCCCTCCGGCGGACAGCGAGTAGGCTGTCGATCCGGTGGGGGTTGCTGCGATCATGCCATCACTTCGGTAACGGCAGACAAACACTCCGTCACAATAGACGGAGTAATCCATGGGATGGAGACGGGATTTCCCGTAAAGCACCACATCATTCAGCGCAGAAGCTGACCATGCATCCCCGTTTTTCTCTACCCGGAGCAATGTGCGCGGTTCGAGATGATAGTCTCCCTGGGCCAGGCGTTTAAGCTTTTGCGGCATCTCATCCGTTTCACAGGTAGCGAGAAATCCGATACGCCCCAGGTTGATCCCCAAAAGCGGCTTGCCAGCTTCCAGGCATTGCTCGGCAGCGCGCAGCAGGGTGCCGTCGCCGCCGATGGTGATAACCTGATCTGCCTCAGCCAGAGCCTGCTCCATGGGCAGACTTTTGGCCTGCTGGCATACAGCATCAGGGTCCAACCCACTGGGCAGAAGCACCCGGACGCCATAACTGTCCAAGAGACGGGCAGCCTGGCAGGTGACTGAAAGATCAGTATCCTTCAATGGATTGGGATACAAAAGAACCGTCATGTAACAAATCTCTTTCCGGCCGATCTATGGGCCTTGATTATCCTCTGTGACGGGAGGAAACGCCATCCAGCGTTTCATGTGCGGCTTTGACAACACGGTCGACGGCCTCCTCGTCCAGCGAAGGCTTGCCGTTGTGCCGAACAAAGAGCAGGAATTCGATGTTTCCTTCAGGACCTTTGATGGGAGAAAAGTCCAGCCCCTCCGCCGCAAAGTGGTTTTGCTCTGCGTAGCCAATGGCAGCGCGAAGCACTTCGCGGTGGGTCTCCGGCTCACGCACTACACCCTTTTTGCCGACCTTTTCCCGGCCTGCCTCGAACTGCGGCTTGACCAGGCAGACACCACAGGCGTCCGGAGTACATACGGCATCCGCCACCGGGAAAATATGCTTGAGCGAAATGAAAGACACATCCACGCTGAAAAACTGGATGGAATCCTCCAACATATCGGGGGTGACATTGCGGATATTGGTGCGCTCCATATTGACAACGCGTGCATCGGTACGCAGGCTCCAGGCAAGCTGACCGTACCCCACATCCACAGCGTATACCTTGACGGCACCGTTTTGAAGCATACAATCGGTGAAGCCGCCGGTGGATGCCCCGATGTCCATGCAGATTTTCCCATCCGGATGAAGTGGAAACACTTGCATGGCTTTTTCCAGTTTCAGGCCGCCGCGACTGACATAACCGATGTCGTGGCCGCGCACCTCTACCTGGGCACCGTCGGGCACAGGCTCCCCCGCTTTGTCGGCTTTCTGTCCGTTGATAAAGACAATGCCGGACATGATCAGGGCTTTTGCCCGCTCCCGGCTTTGCGTGAAGCCTTCCTGACAGAGATATTGATCCAAACGTACTTTCATGCGTTGTTCTCGCTTTCCTGGCCGAGTACACTCTGAGCAAGTGACGCGGCATCCAGATTCTGATCTTTGCGAAGCTGCGGTACATTGGCATGCAGCAGATGGCGATTGTCCACCGCGCGCAGCACAAAACGACCAGTCCAGCCGGCCTGCTGCAATGCAAAACAAAGCTGCTGGCCGATACCGCCGTCCTTGACGCATTCCTCAGCAAACAGGATGGTGTCGTAGTCTTTCAGTGCGTCGCAGAGGCCTTCCGGCAGGGGATAAATCCTTACCAGCTTCCAGCAGTCTGCGGCAATTCCTTTTTGAAGCAGCAGATCGCTCGCGGCAAGAATTTCTTCCGTTTCAGCACCATAGCTGACAAGAGCGATTTTCGCTCCGTCCCGTTGCTCGATTTTATCAAAGGTATGGCCGGTGCAGCCCAGAGCAGCCAGAGACGGTTTTTCTTCCCCTCTGGGATACCGGATGGCCCGGGGGCCTTTTCCCTCCCGGACAAGGTATTCCAGCCAATGATCCAGCTCTGCATAATTGGCAGGCGAATACGTCTCAATCTGCATCTGGCTGAAAAAGGAGGGATCGTAAATTCCCTGGTGAGTTTCACCGTCACCGGGCACCAGACCGGCGCGGTCCACCGCGAACAGAACATTGAGACGCATCAGGCAGACATCATGAATCATCTGATCGTATGCGCGCTGGAAAAAGGTCGAATAGATGGCGACAACAGGCAAAAGGCCCTGACTGGCAAGCCCTGCGGCAAAAGTTACAGCATGTTGTTCAGCCATGCCCACGTCGAAGAAGCGCTCGGGGTGGGCATGCTTGAAAAACTGCAGACCGGTGCCGTACTTCATGGCGGCAGTGATGGCGCAGAGATTTGTGCAGTCGTTGCCCAAAGCAGACAGTTTGGTACCAAAATAGCTGGAGAAGCTGTCCTTGGGGGAAACCTCAGGGTTGGTGAGGTGGTTGAGGTCGAAAGCGGAGACGCTGTGGAACTCACCGGGGTTTTCCTCGGCGGGCTTGAGGCCCTTCCCCTTTTGCGTGACAATATGGATGAAAAGTGGGGCTGTCTGTTCCTGAAGATTTGTCAGCATCTGGCTCAGCTGGATGACGTCATGACCGTCCACCGGGCCGATATACTGGAATCCCATTTCCTCAAACATAGTGGAGTGATAAATGCCGCGCCGGATAATCTGCTTCCCGCCCTGCAAAACGCGCACCACACCGCTGCCCAGGACAGGAATGCTTTCCAGCGCATTCTCCATCTGGGCCTTGGCATGAAAATATTTAGGGTCGGTGCGCAGGCGGGTCAGATAGTTGGCCATCTCCCCTACATTTTTGGAGATAGACATCTTGTTGTCATTGAGAATGACGATCAGATTGTTAAGCATGCCCACATTGTTCATGCCCTCATAGACCATACCGCCGGTAAAAGCGCCGTCGCCAATGACGGCCACAACTTTGCCCGGCTCCTTCTTGAGCTTTTTGGCGCGGGCAATACCGATAGCAACAGACAGTGAAGTGCTGCCGTGGCCGGCGATAAACGCATCACAGTCGCTTTCCGAAGGGCACGGAAAGCCAGAGATACCGTCTTTCTGGCGCAGATGGGCAAACCCGGCCCGGCGTCCGGTCAGCAGCTTGTGAGTGTAGCACTGGTGGCCGACATCGAATACGATTTTATCGCGCGGCAGAACCAGAGCCTTGTGCAAAGCGACCGTCAGTTCGACCACGCCGAGATTGGAGGAAAGATGTCCTCCGGTTGCAGAGACGCTCTCGATCAGGAAATTCCGGATTTCATTGCAGAGAACCGGCAGTTCCTCAGGAAGAAGTTTTTTCACGTCTTCCGGCCGATTGATACGGCTTAGCAATGGATACCTCATGTGGTACACCTCTTTGTTTTACGATCCTTGCCTTGTCAAGGCAGAAAAAAGCAGAAAGGCCGTTACGGCATGGGAACGATGAATCCGATCAGAACGCCGAGAATTGCACCGGCCAGGACCTGAATGGGTGTGTGTCCCACCATCTCTTTGAGCCGCTTATCGGCAAGCCACGGGAAATTCTGAGCGCCCTCGTCCATCCATTCATTCAGCATCTGATTCAGCACTTTGGCCTGTTCCCCGGTTTCGCGCCGGACGCCCATGGCGTCGTACATAACGATGATGGAAACGACTACCGCTACGGCAAACAGTGAGGAATCCGGTCCGCAATAGCGCCCCGTAGCCACCAGCATGGCGCATACAGTGGCCGAGTGGGAACTGGGCATGCCGCCGGCTCCCCAGACGCGCTCAGGAATAAAACGGCCGATAATGATCAGATTCAGAATCACCTTGATCAGCTGCGCCGAGATGGAACCCAGCAGCGCAGTCACCAGGACAAAATTCCATTGAAGCGGCATCAGAAGCCAACGCATTCATATACCTCATTCCGCAATTTTACTTGTTGCGCACCAAAAGATTCTGCGCAAGGTTACGCAGGAAATCTGCCTTTTCTCCCAAAGGAGCAAGCGCGGCCAGAGCAGAGTCGTTGTGCTGCTTCGCCATTTCCTGTGCGCCGTCCAGTCCGTACAATGTGACAAATGTTGTCTTGTCGTTTTCCGCATCGCTTCCCACGGGCTTGCCCAAGGTCTCGGTGCTGGATGTCACATCGAGAATATCATCCACAATCTGGAAAACCAGGCCGATTTCCCTGGCATAGGTTTCAAGGGGCTCCCGGAGGGATTCCGACGCTCCGGCCGCCGCGCAGCCCAGCTGTACGCCGGCAAGAATCAATGCTCCGGTCTTGTGTCGGTGCAGAGAAAGCACCTCCTCCACACTGGCACGGTTATGCTCAAAATGCTTGTCCAGTTCCTGCCCGTACAGCATACCCCGGGCCCCGGCCCCACGGGCGAGAATTGCAGCAGCCTGCACACGGCTCTCCGCGGAAAGGGATGCATTGGCAATCACCTCAAAAGCGGCGGTGACAAGGGCATCGGCAGCAAGGAGTGCGGTAGATTCGCTGTATTGGCGGTGGCAGCTGGGACGTCCGCGGCGGAAGTCGTCATTGTCCATGCAGGGCAGATCGTCATGAATCAGGGAATAGCAGTGCAGCATTTCAAGAGCAGCCGCATAGTCTGCCGCAGCAGAGAGGTCTCCCCCTGCCAGCTCACAGGCAGCGAGAACCAGAATGGCCCGTACCCGCTTGCCTCCCCCCAGCAGACTGTACCGTGCGGCGCGGGAAATTTCCGCCTGCTCCGGAAGGAACCGGTCACACAGGGTGCGCAGCCGCTCCTCCGTCAGGCTGACATAGGAAGCGTATTGGGTTTTATAGGAGTTATTGTCCATCGTCCATTCCCTCCACCCCGGAAGCCTTGGCAAGCCGGGTGTCGATCTCTTCGATCTGCAGCCGGGCCGTGTCCAGGGTCTGATTGCAGTATTGGATCAGGTCGGCGGCTTCCGCATACAACTTGACCGATTCGGCCAGAGGCGTATCGGTCGCCTGCATTCTGGCAAGGATTCCCTGCAGACGTTCCAGACCTTCCTCAAAGGATTTTGGAGCTCTTTTCATTTCTGTCCTCTCCGTCGGAATCAACGGCGTTCACTGTGCAGTGGGCACGTGCGCCGTCTCCTTTCAAAGTGATATTTTGCCCGGGATGCAGTTCCCGCACAGGAATACCGACCGCTGCCTCATCCATTATCATTGCATATCCCCGCGACAAAACGGCATAGGGATTCAGGGAAGATGCCAACCCGGCAGAGGCCCCCAAAGCCGACTGCTTCAGGGCCAGCGCATTTTGCGCTGTGCGGGTGATTTGCTCAGAGCAATCGTCGGTTTTTTGCTTTTTTGCACCCAGTGCGTTGCGCTGGATGCGCATGGCCTGCTCTGGCCGTGCCGTACTGAGTCTATTATAGCACATCTGCCACGCAGACTGTATACTATTTTGAATATTCTGCTTAAAACTGTATATTTCACTGCGGATTCGGTTTTGATCCGGCACGCACAATTCGGCTGCGGCGGATGGGGTGGGCGCCCGCAGATCGGCTACATAGTCGAGAATGGTATAATCAATCTCATGGCCGACGGCGGAAACCACCGGTTTGTGACAGGCGTAAGCGGCACGGGCAATCCGCTCGCTGTTAAAGACCCAAAGATCCTCCTTGCTGCCTCCCCCACGAGTAACAAGAATCAGATCGACCTCTTTCCGGGCGTCGAGGGCGCGGATGCCGTCCAGAATGCTGGATTCTGCTTCCAGTCCCTGTACACTTACCGGGGCGAGCATCAGTTTTGCCAAGGGCCAACGGCGCCCCATCACCTGGCACACATCCTTGAGGGCTGCGCCCGTCTTGGAAGTGACAATGCCGATGCAGCGCGGCATGACAGGCAACGACCGTTTGTGCTCTGGGGCAAAGAGACCCTCAGCTTCTAGCTTCTTCTTCAAAGCGTCGAAGGCCATTTGGGCGGCGCCTGCGCCAAACGGACGCATATAATCCGCATAGACCTGGAAAGCGCCATCCCGCTCATACAAAGTTGCATTGCCGTAAACAAGGACCATCATGCCGTTTTGCGGCTCAAAATTGAGTAATCGGGCCTTATCCCGGAACATTACCGCCTTGACAGAGGCATTGGCGTCTTTAAGAGTGAAATACAGATGCCCGCTTTTGTAATGGCGGGTAAAGTTGGAAATCTCACCACAGACAATGAGATTGTTCAGCGGTTCACACTGGGCAAGAACTTGGCGCGCCAGACGGTTGAGTGCAGTTACATCGATGTAGTCGGCCATGCCGATACCCCCTTGGCAGCCAGGATGGAAATGCCGATGGCATTGTCACTGGCAAATTTCCCGGGAACAAAGCGGACATTGGACATCCGGGCAAGGATATAGTCCCTTACGATCTCACTACTCATAACGCCGCCGGCAAAGACGACTGTGAGATCGGGATATTGCTCACGGGCGGTATTGGCCATGCGCCGGAGCGTCTCAACCACGCACAGCAGGCAGTACTTGCAGACGTATTCGGGGGATTTTCCCTCGCTGAGCAGTTTCTCGCACTGGTTTTCCAGGCCCGAAAAGCTGCAGGTCATTCCCTTGACGCTGACTTTCGGACGGATGGGTTCCTGACATCCGGAGGCGAGCCGGCTGACCTCAGCGCCGGCTGGGAAGGCATAGCCCAGGCGGACACCCAGCCGATCCACCGCCTGACCGGCATACAGATCTCCGCTGGTGCCAAGACAGAATTGAGGCCTTGCCCCGTCACAATACAACAGATCGGTCGTACCGCCGGAAATATGAAAGACCAGGACCGGGCGGTCAAACAATTCGCTGCCAGACGCGGCAAAAAGCGCGGCGGCGATATGGCCTTCCTGATGCGTGAGCTGTACGAGTGGGATCCCCCTTGCCAGCGAGAAAGCTGTGGCGGCATTCACCCCGGCAAGGAAACAGGGCATATAGGATTTTTCCACCGGACGCGGCCGGGCCGAGACCCCGACGGCCTCCACGGCAGTCAGATCGGTCTTTTGGGAAAGTTCCTCCAGCATTTGCGGCAGAGCAGCGGTGTGATGAAACACGGCGTCGCTCTGGCGAAGCCCAAGCTGTCCCGGACGTACCGGCAAAAACTTCTTGGCATCGCAAACAACCTCTCCGGCTTCCGTGTCAAACACGGCCAGAGAGGTTGCGTAATTGCTGGTATCAATGCCGAGGGTCAGCATGTGGGATCATCCGTGGCCGGTGCATTTTCCTCACCGGCCTGCTCCCGGGCCACAGTGCCCAGAAGTCCGTTGACAAACTGGTAGTCGTTCTCGGCACCGTATTTCTTTACGAGTTCAACGGCTTCGTTGATGGCTACGGCAGGCTTTTTTTCATTGCCGTAAAGCATTTCGGCCAAAGCCAGGCGCATTGCCGTCAGGCTGACGCGCGGCAGACGGCTGAGTGTCCACCCTTTGAGATGGGCGGAGATGGTCTCATCAATTTCTGCCGCATGCCGGTTCATGACATGCAGAAGCTGGGTGGTAAAAGCGTCCTGAGCAACTTCCTGCATCTCGCCGCAGTCACGGATGGCTTCCAGCGGTTCTTCCGGCTGAAAGGTCGCCGAGAACGCTGCCAGAAAGGCGCTTTCCCGCGCTTCGCGGCGGGTCATTGCATTTTCTTCCATAATTCCTCTTCTTTTAGTTTATTCTTCGACCGGCTTGGGCTCAGCAAGCCCGGCTGCCACGACATTCACGCGGGAAACGGTGATCCCGGTCATGTTCTGGATGGTCTGCTTGACATTCTCCTGAACCTTCTCACAGACACGCATGACCTTGCTGCCGTATACCGGGATCACATGGATGGTAACCACCGCGACGCCGTCCTTCATCTCAACGTCAACATCTTTCTGCAGGCTGGTCTTGCTCAACAGGCCGCGCACGCTCTGATTGCTGCCGCTGGAAACCTCCGCGACATCGTCTACCTCAAGCGCGGCAAGACGCGCGATCTTGGCAACGACCTCCAGGGAAATTTGCAGGCTGCCGCCCGCGGTATTGCGTACATCCATTTGAGTTGCCTCCTAGCCGCAGGATGTTCGCAGCAAAGCGCCCCACCCTGCATATATTGGTTGCCGTATAGCGGTATCAAAGTATAAATTAGTGTACCACAAAACAGACGGCTTTGCAACCAAATCCGGGCGGATGGCGGCGCGCTTTCAGGCAAAGGTCACTTGACTTCCACAACGGTAATGTTCTGGGCTTTGATCTCGCTGCATTTCGACAGAATCACATCGCGGATCTTGGTGACCTCCTCCGCGGTGAGGGCATCGTTTTCTGTCATGACAGTCACGCTTGCGGCGTCGTCATCGAGCATGACGACACAATCCACAAACCCTTTGGCTTTGATTAAGGTTTCCAACTCGCTTTCGGTTTCGATGTTCGTGATCTGCGTTTTCAGGGTTTCGGTCATCTGCTGCTTTTCTGAATCGGAAAGGGTGGAGTTTTTCAGTGTCTTTTCGATGGTATCCAACGCCTCATCCCGGCTTTTCTCGCGGGAAAGTCGGGCCGAGTCAAAAAATTCTTCGCCGGTATCCTCATTGACACTGACAAGCTGAGCTTCGCCGTAGTTCTTGTCAGCCGTCTCCTGGCCGATTTCCTGTCCCTCCGTGGTCAGGGGATCATAGACGGCGACAGCGTCTCCGGCATCTCCCTGTACGGCTTGGACGTCCTCCCCGGCCTCTGCCGAGACAGAAACGGCATCGGTTCCCTCCGTGCTGGATACTGTCTGAGGTGTTTGCTGAGAGAACGACCAGTTCAGATAGACTGCCGCGCCCAACGCTGCGGTGAGAGCCAGCATGGTCATACCCCGCCCTGCCTGTTTGAATTTCATAACGATTTCCTCCCTTGTATGTCGGTAAAATTCATGAGTACAGGCGCGGCAGGGTCAATCCTGCTGTGCCATGCGTTCCACTGTGATACGATTGGCGCCGAGGCCGGTCAGCACCTGTACAATCTGGGTGACTTTTGCCTGTACATCAGGACTGTCCGCACCGCCGCACAGAACGGCTACCCCCTGAATCTCGGGCATGCGGGTCGTCTCAACCAGGGCGGGATCAGCGGCATCCTCGTCCAGAAGAAGATGCTCCTCCCGTATACTTCCATCGGTACGGGTTTCGCTGTCCGTGGCGTAGACCGTGTATTCCGACGCTGCCAGTGTGACCATCACACGGGTCTCCCCCGCCCCATCCACTTCCCGGATAAGGGATTCCAGACGCTGCCCAAGTTCCTGCGCGTACTCAGTTGCAGAAGTCTCTGCCGCTGTTTCGGATGGGGCCTTGTCGGTGGTCTGCGGGGATTGAGGCAGCCATTCTGACAGAGCAATGAGTATCATCCCGGCAATTCCTGCGGCGATCACCCAGTTGACCAGGCGCTTTTCGCCGCCCAGTCGGCTGCGGAGAGCATTGAGAGATGGAAACATCATGATGCATCACCTCCCGTGAGAATCTCGTAGGGCATTTCTCCGCAGTTATCCCGGAGTGTCTCCTCTGCCAGTCCGGCGTCCTCGGTATCCTCGAGCAAGACCCGGCAGACCCCATCGGAAATGTTTACCTGAGCTTCCACCCCCTGGTCCCCGAGAAGATCTTGCAGGGCCTGGGCGGAGGCTTCGCCGGAAAGAGCAAGGACATATTGTTGATAATCCGTCATTTCAGAGCCGGCAGCAGACTCTGTCAGGTCCAGGCGTGGCAGATGCCAGCGTCCGGAGGCGGGAATCTGTACTGCCGACGTTATAATATACAGCACTAATACGGTATTTATGACCGGTTTATAAGAATTGTCCGGCCAGAAAATTTGGATCACGCCGCCTACTGTACAAAGTATACAGATTCCAAGGGCAAGGTTTCGCAAAGTCTGCACGGTTCATCCCCCATTTCCCAGCAGCAGTAAAAGCAGCGTCGAAAGAAAAACCATAAAAAAATACAGCGTCAATATCGAACCACAAAGCTTCGCACCGTCCGCAAACAATCGACAGATCTGGCCGCATTGGCGCTGTCCGCTGGCGGAAGCAAGAATTCCGGACGCCGAAAAGGCCAGAAAATACAGCGTACAATGCAACAGTACGGGAAGAAAGGCAGCAGCCATGACCACAATGGCGGCAAGGGCAAGGGAGCCCTTGAGCAGGCGGACGGTGGACACCGTGCTTTCCAGGGCCGCAGCTGCGGCATCCCCCACCACCGGCAAAGCCCCGGACAATACACTCTTGCCGATCCGCATGGCCGCGGAGTCTGCATTCCCTGCGAGGATCCCCTGCAAGCCGAGCACAAAGGAAAAAAGTGCCGCACATCCCTTGAGCATCCAGGAGAGACATCGGGAAAAAAGTTTGGCCGCGTCCTCAATACCAGGATTTCCCCATAGTGCGGCAGATACGGAGAAACAGAAATAAACCTGCATAACCGGAAGCAGAAATTTTTCAATAGCCAGGGATAAGAATGCGGACATAGAGAAGAACATGCCGCTGTATACCGCTGCACCGGTAGTCTGTCCGCAGAGGGAAAGAACCGCCGAATACACCGGGATAAAGCCCACAAGATAGGTCTGACTGTCAGCAGCGGTACTGCCCACTCGCCCGATGAGATCCATCATGGCAGACAGAGCGAGCGCCCCGAATCCCAGCACAGAAACTGCGTCGATTCCCTTTTGCCAGCTGCTCCCCTGAGCTGCAAGCCCGACGCCGCAGGCAACCGCGAGGTATAAAAGTGACTGTGCAGTAAAGCGCAGAGGCCTGGCAAGTTCACCGGAAACCAGATCGGCAGCGCTCTCAAGGAGCGAGAAAAAATCCCAGTCGAGGTCGGCAGATATGCCGTCCGCGCCGCTTTCCTCCAGAATCTTCTGGGCGGAATCGGGCAGCTCTGCGGCCTTTGCCGGAAGGGCGAACAGAAAAAGAAACATTATCCCTGCAAGAATCCAGAAAAGGATGCCAGGAGACTTTGCAGCATAGGCAGCGCTTGCAGCAGCGCCAGCAGCCGTCCGCACAGATCCACCGCGGAGGCCGCAGCAGAAAGCCCTGCCTCCCGGCACAGATCCGACGCAAATTGCCCGATCAGGGCAATGCCGAGAACTTGAAGAAGGCATGCGGAGCTTTCGGCAATACCGTACTCGGAAAGGGTATGTATCCATTCCAACAAGGGGCTCAGACGCTGGGAAGCAAGCGCCAACAGGCAGATCGCCCCGGCCGCGGATGCAAGAAAGGCATACGCGGGCTGGTCCTTTTTCAAAACCAGTGCGATCACGCAGGTGACCAGCGCCAGTGCAGCGGCTTTCCATATCAACATAGCAAACCATCGCAGTATGTTATAAATCAAACAGTGCTTTGATCAAGACGAACAGGTCACTGATCTGCCCTACCAGCATGGTCAGAACAACAATCAGCCCGGCCAGGGTGGTCATCATGGCTTGATCCTCCCGCCCGGAGCGAATGAGAAGCTGATTGAGGACAGCGACAATGATTCCTGTGGCAGCAATCTTGAAAACCAGATCGATGTCCATAATCGGGCCGCTCCTTTTTTCATTTGCGTTATATCAGCAGGATTGCCGTCAGGATTCCCATGCAGCCGCCGAGCCGGGGGTACAGCCGCATGGAAATACGGGCGCCGGCATGCAGTGTTTCCTCCCGCGGCCGGCACAGGCAGAGCATCCCGTCCAACGTTTGACAGGCGGATTCCCTGCCGCAGGACTCCAGAGCGATGAGGGATGTCTGCAATTCCTGGCGGACGGCGAGCTCAAACACACCGGGCACGGGTACTTCGGCAAACCGATAGCACTTCGCAAGCCCCAGGCGGGCAAATTCCGGATACGCGGCGGCAGCAGAGAGAACTTCCTCTGCCGGGCAGCCCCGGTATCGGATGGAATCACGGGTGTATTCCAGCAGACGGGTAAATGCGTGAGCGGTTCTCCATTTGTTTTGATCCATTGAGGCCAGGATGAAGCCAACTCCTGCGCCGCACGCAGTCAGAAGTCCCCCGCCGATCAGACAAAGAACGGCCATCACAGTGCCACCACGCGGGATACGGTTCCGGGACGGGAGCGTCCGTCCAGAAACACTGCGGTCGTGAATGCGCCGGTACGCAAAAGACGGACGAGCTGTGGTTTCTTTTCCAGATTTTCTGCGCTGTCACAGTGGACCGATGCCAGAAACACAACTCCCGAGGCGAGACCCGCTTCCAGAGCCGCTGCATCCTCTGCGGTACCCAGTTCATCACAGACGATGGCCTGAGGGTTCATGCAGCGAAGTGCCATGCAAATAGCGTCTGCTTTCCGATACTGGGTATAAACATCACATGGGATGCTGCGATCTTTGGGCAGCCCGGAAGACCCACCCCAGAGCAGTTCACCGCGCTCATCCACTACGGAAAAGACATGGTCGCTTTGGCTCAGATATTGGATCATGCTGCGAAGAAAAGTGGTTTTGCCACTTCCGGGAACGCCGGCAACAAGGATTCCTCCGGTCAGAGTGGAAAGCTGGCGCAGAATGTCCGCTGGAATTTCACAGGTGACCCAACGCGCAACCCGCAGGTTGAGAGACGTGACGACAGCAAAACCGGATGCTCCTTTTGTGCCCGCGACACCAATGCGGTCTCCACCCGGAATAGTGAAAAAACCCTGAGCAAGTTCCTCCTCGTAGGCATAAGCAGAATGCCGGCAGAGGGAAAGGAAGCAGGTCTGGATGGATTCCTGGGGAACTTTTTGGCAATGTCCGGCACGGGGCAGATACTTTGTCGCAGGAGAAAGGCGGCCTTTTATAGTAAACATGACGGGTTGTCCCACACGCAGGCGGATCTCCTGCACAAAGGCAGCAATCTGCGGATTCAGCGCGGAGAGTTCGGTCCGGAAGGGTTCCGGCAGTTTTTTTGCAAGAGCGAAGTACTCGTCCATTGGTTTCACCTCACATTCGGGTTTACACCAACACTGTATGTTGACCAGCCCGTGGATAGAACTGCCTGTCCTCTCGTTTCCTGTCAGGCAAACAAAAATACCGCTGCCGTCAGGGTCCTCCCCTTCAGCAGCGGTATTTCAAAATAAGAAAAAGTAAGTCGGTTCAGAAACGGGCATACAGGAAAGTACCATCCGATAAAAAGCGGCCCATCAGCAAAAAGGCAAAGATGGCGCATTCATAGATGCACCAGCGCACCGGAAGCGGGCTGGCGGTGATTTTTTCCCTCAAATGCCAGCCGCACTCGTGCAAGACATCCACCAGAATCAAGACGGCGATTCCCATCAAAAGAAGCACCAAATCAAGACGGCTGGACAGCCCCAGCTCCCAATAGCGGGAAAACGCCGTGAATTCTACACGGGCTCCCATGCAGGCGAAATAATAGAGTGCATCACCCAAGGTTTCTGCACGGAAAAAGACATATCCGATGCAGATAAAGACAAAAACGAAGACAACGCGGAAAGCGTGATGCACACGGCTTTTGGAAGAAACCTTCAAGCGCTTCCAGGTCTTTTTGCGCCAACGGCGGGTCAGACCACTCACAACCTGATAAGCGCCATTCAAAAGCCCCCATATTACATAGGTCCAGGCTGCACCATGCCAGAACCCACTGACCAGAAAGGTCACCAGGAGGCTGGCATTGACCGGAGATTTGGTAAAAAAACGGCCGACGAGCGGCAGCCGCTGGAACCAGCCGTTCCAGGCAAGGGGTTCAAACACGTATTCCCGCAGCCAGGACGACAGGGAAATATGCCACCGGTCCCAGAACTCACCGATGGTGGCGGACAGATATGGCTGGCGAAAGTTTTCAGGCAGTGTGAGTCCCAGCGTTTCTCCCGCTCCCAACACAATATCCGTGTAGCCGGAAAAGTCTGCATAGAGCTGGAACGCAAATACAACCACGCCAAAGACCAGCTGGGACAAATCCATATCCCTGGGATTGGCAAAGGCCGCATTGACGACAGTGGCAGCCCTTTCCGCAATGGCATATTTTTTGAAGTACCCCCAGGCGCATCGCATCGCACCATATTGAAGGCTGCGGACACTAAAATCCGGGGTGCTGTCCAGGCGCGGCATCAGATCATGATACCGGTTGAAGGGGCCTTGCGTGATGGAAAGGAAGAAAGAGGCGTAGCAGAACAATCTAGCGAAATGAGACTCCGGTTCAAGCTCGCCCCGGCGGACATCCAGAAGATATCCAGTCAGCTGCAGGCTGTAATAGGCAAGGCCCAGCGGCTGTAAAAGGGTTCCGCTCCACAGCCGCAATCCCAGAAGGTCATTGAGTGTGCCGGCCATCATGGCATAATATTTGAGCATGACCAGAGGGCCCAATGCCGCAGCCAAACCTACCGCAAACCATGCCCCGCTGTGAGGCGGGCCATCCGGTGCGGCACGCCTGGCGCTGAACCAGACAACCAAGGCCGAGGCAAGCAGCACGAAAAAGCCCGGGATGTCCAGCGACAGATAAAATACGATCCCCGCAGCAAGCATAGCATACCATCGCTTTGCCGCAGGCAGCCGGTACCAGACCAGCAGCAGAACTGCCATAAAAAGCAGAAAGACCGGTGTGTTGACTGAAAACATACAACTCCCCTATCCTGCCCGGTGACACTTACAAACCATACGTGCCGTCGGGGGCAGATGCCAGTTTCTCTTCCAGGGTCGCAAAGAAAAGGTCCTCCAAAGGAACACCGTTCTCTCTTGCTTTGACAACGTCGCAAAAGATTGGCGTAAAACGCTCCGCCCCTTCCCCGTTGAGGTGGTGGGCGTCTGCGAAGGCATCCGCATCCATGCGAATGCCTTCGGCATCCCGGTAGAGGGTGAAATCCCAGAATTCCAGACCGTTTTCGTCCGCATAATCCTGCACTGCGGACAGATACGACTGATAATTGGCGGTATTGTCACAGAAAGCGTTGGGCACCGGTGCGGTAACGAGAACCAGCCGAATCCCGTTGTCCGAACAGTATTTGGTAATACACTCCAGATATTCCAGCCCGAATGCTGACATGGGGGCTTCGGGATTCACATCAAGAATTGCGCCGTAACCGTAGGGCGTGACACCGTAGGTGTACACAAATCCGTTCCCACGGTATTCTTCCTCTCCCGGATAGGTCACATATTTATAGCTGCTGATATCGTAGCCATCGGTGAGTTTGGCAACCCACAGTTCCGGAATCTCATCCGGGCTGGCAATGGTATGCCGGGCGGGAAAAATCAAATCCGCAAAGGCCGCGGGCCCGCCCATCTCCCACAGATACTGGTAGCGGTTGAGAGACAGCGGCGGCAGATAATCGGTCAGCAGATAGCAGGCAAGAGGAACATCGCTGGATGCCTGCTGGTTGTAGCCGGTATAAAACATTTCCAGATATACGGTGTCAAGATCGTTGTGCTGGGCGGCTTCCTGCAAAAGATAATAGGACCCGTCCGGCAGTTGTTGGGAAGTTCCGGCATTGAAGCTGTGAGTACCCAGTTCCTCGTCCACAATGGCAGGGTCAAAACTGCGGTAGCAGTGGGACGCGCCCAGGAACAGTGTATCAATCTCGCCGCTTTGCTCGTACAGCTCTCCAAGCATGACGCGAGAATAGGAATGCACATCGTCCACCAGCAAGAAGTTCAGCGCCATGCACAGAAGCACTGTAATTGCAGCGAATGCAACCGCCTTTGCAAGGCGCGGCCCCCGGCGGGCGGGCTGTGCGTTTGGCTTCATGGGGCAATCTCCCTTCCGGTCAATTCATCGTTCGATCTCCATCTGCGGATGCTTCTCGGTGTAAGCAGCCGTGTTCAGTTCCCAGGTCGTGTTGCCGGCATCGTCGGCGGAAACCTGAGTAAAGCCCATCCGGTCATAGAAATCCTTGACCATGGCATTCTTGGCAGTGGGATAATAGTAACCCACCACTTTGGTGACTCCGCGTGCCGCAGCGTCCTTGACAAGGCAATCCATCATGGCGTCTTCCATGCCACGCTTGAGGACACGGCAGCTCATCAGCCACAGGCGGAGATGCAACGTGTCCCCCTGCTGCTCGCCTGCGACAACGGTAACCACGCCGTTGTCGCCAAACTTGTCCACCAACTTGCCATACAGGCACAGCCAGGAGGGATTATTGGCCATGGCACGGATGTCGTCCTCCGAGCAGCGCAGGGTGGTGAGGTTGAACTGGTTGGACTTGTTGGTCAACTGTGCGATGCGCTGGATATAGATGCTCTCAAACCCGCGGATGGTGGCTTTCATCTCCAGGCTGCGCAGATAGTCGGTGTAATCGGTAAACGCCGCTTCCGCCTGACGGCGCTGGGCGTTGGCGTGATACAGCTCGGTCTTTTTCAGGTCCTCTCCGGAAAGCGTGGTGACCTCAAAATATCCGCCGTGATCAAGCATCTTGATATAGTTCTCGGCGCCGTCCAGCGGCGGAACGGCGACACCCGGAATCTGTGCAGCAACAATGGCGCGCTCGGCGGGATTGTCGTCGGCAAAGACAAAGCTGTCCACCCCAAGCGAAAGTTCCTGCGCAATGCGGTTGAGGTTGACGTCCTTATTATCCCAGTTGGCTTTGATCGACACAAAATCATCCGGACGCAGCACACCGTCGGGATGATTCAGGCCGGCAAGAGCATTGGATTCATCGTTTTTGGAGTCCACTGCCAGGATGACACCGATTGAACGCAGTGCCTTGCAGTAACTCTGGAACTCGGCGTATACCTGTCCTTCCGGCACTTCCGGACCAATGGCTATTCCATCTACGCCGTCATCCCCGATGACACCGCCCCACAGGGTATTGTCAAGATCGAGGACAAGTGCTTTCTTGTTCTTGCCATAAATCGATTTGATGATGTTTGCAATGCTGTTGGCCAGGGACGGGATGGCATCCAGGCACATGGCATACTTGTACATATGCCAGTAGAACGCATCGCCCCAGGCGGTCAGGCCGTAATCCGCAGACAGATAATCAATATCGTTGATATAGAAGTCCTGATGCTCCGCAGCATACTGATAGAATTTCTGATTGAGACGGGAAATGAAATTGCTGCGTCCACAGGGATCATAAATGTCGCGGTTTCCCATCAGACGATAGTTGGGCCGGTCGAAGTTGTTTTGAATGACCGGGCAGTGGAACTTTTCTGCAATCGCCTGCCACATGGTGGTAAAGTGCAAAAATTCCGCCTCAAGCATTTCATCGATCTCCTGAGGCTTGTTCCCTGTCGTAGGAAACCGGGTGATGTTGCGCCAGGTGGTGTGAATGTATATAATGTCCGGCGCAAAATTGTCCAGCTCGGGAGAACCAAACATGGCATCCTGCCAGTACTGACCGTATTCAGACTGGTAGAATTCAGCCTCAATGCCGTATTGCAACAGAAAAAGCCCCAGCTGATCCGCCACTTCATTGGTGGTGGATCCACCGAGGATCGCAATTTTCTTTTTGAGCGGGTGCGGGTTCTGCGCCATCAGTTCGCGGCGGATGCGGCGCTTTTTCCGCAAAAGCTGTTCGGTGTCCAGCGGGTACTGAAAACAATCCATTGCAGGCTCCTCTCGCCCATCTTGCGGGCCTTGTAAAAAGCAGGCGGCGGGCAGGCGATGATGCGCCGATGCCTGCCGTCGGGTGAAATGCTTACAGTTCAGTCAGGGCTTCTTCCAGAGCCTTGGCAATCTGGTCAGGGCAGGAAGTGGGCTTGCGGCCGCAGGTCGTACCTGCCATGCGCCGGATGGCGTCCTCAGCTTTCATGCCCACAAGCAGCTGGGAAATACCTTTGAGGTTGCCGTTGCATCCTCCCAGGACTTCCACGCGGGCAATGGTGTGATCGTCGTTGAGCTCGACGAGGGTGCGAACAGAACAGGTTCCCTGATTATTGTGAATGTGTACCATAACAGCAAAACTCCTTTTTTACATCTCGATCAATTTTATAGAAATCAGCGGGATTTCCGCTTTCTTGCCAGTGCTTCAATACGCTGGATCTGCTCGTTGGAGGTGGTGCAAGTTCCTACCGGACGCGGTGTGTTGGCATTCATACCATGGTAGTCCGTGCCGCCGGTCACAATGAGGTTGTACTGTTTGGCGAGCTCTGTAAGCTCCGCCTTGTCCTCAGCCGTGTTGCGGGGATGCTCAATCTCCACCCCGTCCAGACGTCCCTGGGCAATCAATTCCCGTGCCAGTTCCATACTGTGATAGACGCTGGGATGGGCCAGAATTACCACACCGCGGCAGGCACGGATCAGATCCAGTACTGTGTCGACGGGCTCATAGCGGGGCGTATGCAGGACTTTGCCGCGCACAGGCCGCAGGCCGAACAGGGACCGATAGACATCATTGTACATGCCGTCTGAGAGTCCATACTGCCATAAAACACGCATGATGTGGGCCTTGTAGAGTGTCCCGCTGCCCTTTGCATAAGCCAGGGCTTCCGCGGTAGAAAACTGGGGATAGAGGCTTTCCAGCTCTCGGCAGCTTTGAAGCATTGCTTCCCTGCGGCGCCGAGCCATCATGTTGGAAAAGTCCTCCAGTGCCATACAGTCATCCGGCCAATAACACAGAAGATGGACACGGTGAGCGCGCGCATAGTCATAGGCGGTCAATTCGGTAGCCGGGATAAGATGAACACCGTTCTGTACAGGATGGGCATAAGCATACCGTACGCTGGAAATGGAATCGTGATCAGAAATGGCAAGATGGCTCAGCCCTGCACAGCGGGCAAGAAACGGCAGCTTGGCCGCCGGTGTGGAGCCATCGGAAAATGTAGTATGTGTATGCAGATCGCCGGCCAAGGTGCAGTCCTCCCTCTCCCATCAAACGGGCAATGGATGCAATCCATCAAAATATTATACACCTTTCATGGACATTTGAAAAGACTTGTAAAATCACAACTCCCGGGCATAGTGTAAAATCACAACTCCCGGGCATAGTCGCGGGTACGCTGCCAGAATTGTCTGGCTGCCGGAGACAGGCCGTTCTGATCCAGGCAGGCAAGACCGATGGTACGGCTGGCGGAAGGCTCAAGCCGAAGGATCTCAAACTCCCCTGCCCTGTGGCTGTAACGCTTCAGAATCAGTTCCGGCATGATGGCGACGCCCTGTCCGCAGGCAACCATGGCGATGGTGGATTCGTCATCGTTGACATAACAGCGGGTCTTGACCCGCAGGTCCTGCTTTTTGAGAAAGCTCTGGATGTCGGCGTCGGTATCCGGCCGCTGGCTCACAAAAGTCTGGCCACGAAGTTCCTCGGCGGTCACTACTCCAGGACGCTGAGTCACAAAACCGGCAGGAGCAATGCAGACAAGCGGGTCGGCGTAGAGAGGCTCAAAATCCAGATCCGGTGCACTGGAATTCGACATCAGGCCGATCTCGGCGGTGCCGCTCTTGAGCCAGGCAGCAATGTCGGCATAGCTGCCCTGATACAGCTGTACATCAATGCCTGGGTATTGGGCTTCATAGGAGGGTAGCAAATGCGGAATCCAGGTCACACAGGCGCTGTTAAAGACGGCAAGGCGCAGAACCCCCTTGTCCATGCCGTTGATCCGGGCAATGGACTGGTCAAGCGTTTCGCTGCTGGTTAGCAGACGCTGGATATCCGGCAGCAGATTTTCGGCCGCGGCTGTCATGGTGACGCCGGCTTTGGTTCGCGTAAACAGCGGAAACCCGCACTCGGCTTCCATGGTGGCCACTGCATGGCTGATGGCAGATGGGGTCAGGTGAAGTTGCTCCGCTGTACGGGCAAAGCTGCCCTCATGGGCGACAGTAAAAAAAATCTGACAGGCCAGTAATGTCATAGAAAAGTACCTTCCAAACAACTCGTACGACACGTGAGAAAGTTTCATCACATGTGTGAAAATATTGAATTTTACTTATCTATGCTACTGTACTATGATATTAGCAGAAAGTCAAGGCGGAAACGCCGTGATATTCGATCTCTTCCCTCTAAATGCCTGACGGTCCGCACAGCCGTTGGGCGTTTTCTTTTTTATAATTGGATTGCCAGCGCGGGAAAACAGCCTCACTTATCCGGCTCGCAGTCCAGAATGGACGGGCGGTCTGCCCAACGCTCCGGCTGCCCATGGTACATTTCAGCAAGCCAGGCGGCGGCACTGTCCAGCCCCTCCTGGCCGCCCTCAAACTCCTGGGTGGTTTTCTTTTCGTCGGCGGTGTGTTCCAGACTCCAGGGCTCGGGCCATACCGTGACTGCGAGATATTCGATCTTCTTTTTTCCGCTTTCATCGGCAGGATCGGCACGCTTGGAAGGAACAATCAGGTAGCGCATTCCTCCTTCCGAGCCGGAATATGGGTTGCCGCAGTGGAAGTAATGATACAAAGGAAAACCGGACAGCATGAAAGGACATCCCCTTTTTGTCTTGATATGGAAAAAGGGCCCAGCCTTACGGCTGGGCCTTTTGTTTGGAGCGGGTTACGAGTCTCGAACTCGCCACCTACTGCTTGGGAAGCAGTCACTCTACCGGATGAGCTAAACCCGCATCGGTGAGTATTATTGTAACCCAACCGGCAGGCGTTGTCAATCGGTACGACAAAAAATATCATTTTCAGTTGTTCAGATCGTTTCGCAGGCGTGCGATCTCCTCATTGGCTTCAGCCAACAGTTCGGCGCAGTTATCCGGATCCGAACCGGTGCCGTCCTCTGCGCCAGCCTGCAGTCGGTTGCGATCATCAATCAGCGCAGTCCAGTATTCCCCGCCGTTATAGCGGAAAATGACCCAGTCGTAACCGGCATATTGGTTGGAGCTGATCTTGACAACCTCATAATTTCCCAGTGGCAGGTATCCGACGATGTCGTTGACGTTTGCTGTGTAGAAATATTCGGTCCTGCTGCCGAACACATTGAGAGTGTACCCCTTGACATCTACCATGTTAGGGCCGCTTACTCCGTAGTTATTGAAGCCACCGGACTTGATTGCAGGGAGAAAGTCCGTATAACTGTAATCCAGATCAACTGCACCGGAGACTCCGTCACAGGTACCGGATCCACTGTACTGCCACATGGTATATGGGCCGGTATATCCCAATTTGGAGCGATAATCCGCCACCCAAAGCGGATATTGCGAAAGATCGCCGGCGTTCAGATAAGAGTTGATGAAATTGGTATAGGAATACCAGCCGGCATACCATTTCCGCTGATAGAGAATATCCATCGCATATTTGACCAGACTGGTCAACTGTGACCTGCTCAGTGAGGTAAGACTGTTTGCCTCTACGTCCACGAAAACCGGATATTCCAGTTGAAGCCCCTCCAGCGCATCCAGAAAAAGTGTCAGCTCTTTGGCGACTTCAGCCTGAGTCTTGGCATAGGTATAGTAGTAGGCACCGACCCGCAGGCCTGCCGTATGCGCGCCGTTGACATTCTGCAAAAAGTAAGGGTCCACATACAAACCGTTGCTGTTGGACGATCCCAGTCTTACGATCGCAAACTGCTTGCCGGCGGCAGCCACACGAGACCAGTTTACGCTGCCCTGATAGCGGGATACATCGATCCCGGATTGGAAAACCGCCATAGAAAAATCCCCCTTCCCTGTCTGCATTGTATGCAGCAGGACGGGAGATTGCCAATTCTATTTTTGTCGTATCCCGGCGGAACCGGGATGCCGCTGAGCCATCGGGAAGTTCAGATGACCAGGCCCCCATTCTGGCCGATGACCTGGCCAGTAATGTATCCTGCCTCAGGAGACGCAAGAAACACAAGGGTTCTTGCGATTTCTGCCGCGCTGCCCAGGCGCCCGACGGGAGTCTCCTCTGCCAAGGCATCGCGGTCTTCCTGGGAAAATCCTGCCATCATGTCGGTATCAATCACACCGGGTGCAATACAGTTGACTGTGATACCGGAGGGGGCTTCCTCCTTGGCGAGGCCTTTGCAGAGACCAATGACACCGGCTTTCGCCGCAGAATAATGCACTTCACAGCTGGCGCCGGTCTGACCCCACATGCTGGAAACCAGGAGGATCCGGCCGTATTTGCGGCGGATCATACCGGGAAGAACCGCACGGCAGGTATAGAATGCACCGTCGAGATCCACGCCCATAACCCGGCGCCAGTCCTCATCCGTCAGATCCGTAAACAGCTTCTGCTGTGCGATGCCCGCATTGCAGACAAGAACGTCAATTCGGCCCAGCGCTTCCTCCGCTTCCCGCACAGCCGCAGTGATTTCCTGTGAATTGGAAACATCGGCGCGCAGGGCCAGAAAACGCCCCCGAGGTGCTCTGGCTGCAGCGGTTTGCAAGACTTGTTCCGCGGCTTTGCTGCTGGAATGCCAGACAAAAGCAACATTATCGCCATTTTCTGCGAAAGCCTGGACAGCAGCGGCTCCGATTCCCCTGCTGCCTCCGGTGATAAGAATGTTCTGCGCCATATTTCAAACCTCTTTCAAACGGGACTTCCCCGCTTTGCGTTTTTCCCGCAGACGGGCAAAAAATTCCTGCAGGAGGGCTTGGGCCTCCCCTTCCAGCAAACCACGCTCGATGACAGGGTGGTGATTGAACGGCAGGGCAAACAAATTAGTCAGGGAGCCGCAGCATCCTGCTTTGGGATCGCTCGCTCCATATACCACACGGCGTAGGCGGCTGTTGATGATGGCCCCGCTGCACATGGGACAAGGCTCCAGTGTGACAAAAAGCTCGCACTGCCACAATCGCCATCCCCCAAGAGCACGACAGGCAGAATCAATGGCAAGAAGCTCGGCATGGTAGGTGGCATTTTTTTCCGTCTCGCGCAGATTGTGCGCACGGGCGATGATTTCCCCGTCTTTGGCAATCACTGCACCAACAGGTACCTCTCCCAGGTCGGCGGCAATCCGGGCTTCCTCCAGCGCCGCCTGCATCAATTCCAGATCCGTCATGAATTTTCCTTATCCTGTCACAGTCGAAAAGTATACACTTGCAATGGCAAGGAACAGTACCGCCACAGTATATGCCGGACTGGAAAATACCGTGGCGGCATCCACACCAGGATGCATCCCGGTACCAAAGGAAAACCCCTGTTGCGTGACTGCCCGCCAGAGCAGCCAGGCTGCAACCAGCGGAAAAAGAAGCAGTACAAACAATTCGATTCCCATGGCAATATTGCCCGGCGCATACATCTGAAGGTAAATATCGGCAAAGGCAATGCAGTTATTGATGAAGTGCAGCAGCATACCGGGAAGTATACTTCCGGTGCGTTCCGCCAGCCACCCCAGAAACAGACCGCATAAAAAAGCAGTGATTGCTTGAGCGAGATCAAGGTGCAGCAGCGCAAACAAAAGTGCCGGACCGAATACCGCGGCCGGGCTGCCGCACGGACGCATCAGCCCTTGCAATGCTCCTCGGAAAAGAAGTTCTTCCCCCACTGCGGGCAATACGCAAAGAGCCAAGAAGGAAAGAATGAGTTCTCCTCCGGAGGACGGCAAAACAGTGGTTCCCCCGTGAAAATGAAACAGGCGGCTCAACAGTCCACCAAACAGATTTCCCACGTTCGCGATGCCCAAAAACAAGACAATACAAAACACTGGGGACCATTGCGGCGGCAGGAACAACCGCAAATCCTCCGATTCCAGACGTGTCGTGCGCAGCAACCAGAAGATCGGCAAAACAATGGAAACAATGCCGGTTACAAGAAGAATCACGTCAGTTGTTGCCGCAGAGAAACCAATGGGATTTCCCAGCGAGGAACCTTCCACCAACAGGCCCATTCCAAATGAAATCACGGCCTGTAAAAGCTGTTTGCACAGCAAATAAAGCACTGCGGCAAAAGCACACCAGGAGGCCGCTCCTTTGACGCCGCGCGTTTTGGCAAATCGTTGCAAAATACTTCCCTCTTTTTATGACAGCAAACGGTGGAAGCAGCACCTTGCTCCACAAGCTTCCACAGAGTTTTCAAACTGTGAAATAACAAAAACTTACTGGATATAGTTTAACATACCCCGTCCTGAAGTCAACCGTCGGCAAGTATACTGGGCGCCAATTACCAGGCAGCGGCTGTCAGAGGAATGTCCAATCTGCTGTGTTTTTGCTATTGGCAGATTGGGTTTGTCTATTGTATGTCGGATCAGCGAGATTGAAGCCTCTGTGCCGATCTGCTCTTCCAGCCGGGTAAAAGTCCCCAGCAGCAGTCCGCTTATTTTGTCAAAGGCGTTCATTTGCTTTAATTGACAGAGGTAGGTTGTAATCTGCTCCGGACCACCGCCAAGACTTTCCAGAAACAGGAGCCGCCCAGTAAGTTCCGGAAAATATTGTGTGCCGGCCAGTTTCAGGAGGCAACGCAGATTGCCGCCCGCGAGAATTCCCTGCATATAATCGCCCTGCACAAAATTCCAGTCAATTTCATCGGAACTGGAACGCCCGCCCAACATGGTGGAATGGAAATATTTCTGCTGAAGCAGAGCATTGTCTCGGACAAGATTTAGAATTTGGTATAGTACCGATGGCTTTCCTGTCCTTTGCAGGATGGTGTTGATGACGGTGGTAAGGTCACTGTACCCGAAAAAGGGCTTGTTATCGGCAGCGATTTCCTCGTAGTCCAGATACGGCAAAATTTCATTGGCAAGATCCCCGCCGGAAACGTCAAAAATCGCTTTAATGCAGGGGTTGGCATACAGTTCCATCAGATCCTGTGCTCGCAAAAGGGCGGGACGGTCCTGGAGACAATCTGCCCAAAGAGTACGACCGCAATAAGGAATCAAAGAGAAATCCCCTTTTAATAAGGATAGCAGCTGTACTACCTCTTGCCGCTGCATACCGGATAATGGATTGGAACAGGCCACGATCCCGACGGCATCGCCAGGGCCTAGTTGAACGGGCAGTGCATTCACAGGGAATCTCCTCCTCCATTTTGGAAAGTGTTTATCTACAATTATAATATTGGGGCATATAAACAGACAATACGTAAAAAACGGACACACCGAAAAGCGTGTCCGTTTGGTGCCCCTGAGAGGAATCGAACCTCCGGCCTACCGCTTAGGAGTTTGGCGTTTCTTTTGGTACGATATACCCATCATAACTTCCCATTATTTTTGATTCGTTATGACATTGTGTGGTTACTGGTCAATCTGCACAAAAATCCGTCAAATGCCGCCTGGTTAT
>CALXHO010000110.1 GCA_944388125.1 uncultured Gemmiger sp.
TATGGTTTGGTACCGGGATACGCGAATAAAGCTGTCTCTTGGCGGACTAAGTCCAGCGGAATATAGAACAAAGATGTGGGGGTCCATTTAGTCCAATAAAATGTCCGCAGACCCCTACCTATGCAGACGACGGTAGTATCGATCCACATAAACAATATAGACGATACCTCCAATTACATAGGCAATGGCGGTCAGTGCAAAGCCAATGGGCAGACCGATGCTCTCCTGAAGGCATCCCATCAACAGAGAACCAATGCCGATGCCAATATCATAGGAAAGCATATATGTGGCGTTGGCGACACCACGCTGAGGTGCGGGAGTGGTTCCCGTGACAAAGGACTGGAACAGAGGCTGCAGGATGCCATACCCCAGTCCAAAAAGGAAGCCGGCCAGGAGCAAATGGATACCGGTAGTCATAAACAGATAGCTCGCCATGGTCAAAATCAACACGACAAGGCTGGCATAAACCAGAACGCGATGTTTTCCGCTGTCGATCATTTTCTGCGTAGACAGTTTGGAAACCAGCATGCCTGCAACAAGGGTGATATAAAAATACAGCAGGTAAGCAATGAGATCTTTTTCCTGTGCAAAAATGGAAGAATAGGCGATTACGGCACCATAAGGAATCATCAGGAACATCATGTTGAACATAAAGGGGAGGGCCGGTCCATAGATGGAATCACGAATGGAAAACTTTTTCCGCTCCACTTTAGGGTAGCGGATTCGGCAGCAGGATACGCAGATCAAAGCAATTACGGTGATGCCGAAGATTGTCAGAAAAGACGCTTTGCTGCTCATATGATTTTGCACCTGAAGGCCGACATAAGGGCCGACGGCCATGCCGATAGATACAGTAAAGGCAAAACGGCTGATTCCGGCCGTGATTTTGCTTTGCGGCAACACGTCACCGGCCAGCGTCATTGTTGCTGAGCCGCAAACCGAATAGACAGCTCCCATATAAAGACGGACGATGATCAGTGCTCCGAAAACAGGAAAAGCGATAAACGCCGGAAACGACAGGCAGAACAACGCAAGAAACAACAGGTATACACGATAGCGGTTGAAGTTGTCCAGCAGATATCCCGCAACGGGGCGAAACAGAATTGTGGCTACCGACATGGCCGTCAATACAATGCCGACCCTGGAACCGGTAATTCCGATTTCCTGGCAATAGATCGGAATGATAGGAATTGATGCGTAGAATGCTGCCAGGACCAGCAGGTTTGTGATGAATAGAAGGATAACCTTTTGTTCCAGATTTTTTCTTTGTTTTCCATGTAATCAAAGCTCCTTCGGATAGAAATGCAAAAAAATATAGTGGCAATTGCCACTAGTTTTAAAATAGCACTTTCTGCGACTCCTGTCAACATCAAGTTGCAATTGCCACCAAAAAGAGGTATAATGCAAATCAAACAGAGAATGGGAGAGTTCTGTGATGTCCAGTATTGAAAGCCCCTTCAAATCCATTTCCATCCTGTATCGGAAATCACATATCTGGTTAAATAACGGTTGCGCACAGTATGGACTTACTGCACCGCAAGCGTTGGTAATTTTGATTGTCTGTGATTTCAAAAGCATGACCCAGGAAGATATCACCAAGCGGCTTTCCCTTGACAAAAGCGTTATTGCCAAAACGGTATCAAAACTGGTGGAAACAAAATTTCTTATTCGTACGCCAAATGCAAAAGACAAAAGAACATATGATATTGTTCCGACTGAGAAGGCCTGGGCGGCTTATCCTTTTGTGAAGCAGCAGATCGACGATTGCTTTCACCACATGACACGGCAGATGACGGAGCAGGAACAGGAAGAATTCAGACGACTGCTCATGCTTGCGGCAGAAACCACCATAGCCCAGGATGACTGAACCGGATAATCCGGGCGGTCAAAAAGTTAAACTGGAAAAGCGGTATCCCATGGAAACGGGATGCCGCTTTTTGTATGGCCATCTGTCAGTAAGCTGGACTTGGAGTAAAAGCACAAAAAGACGAAAAAAACTTGTGCAACATTTCGGTTGTATCCGTGGACAGTGGTGTGATATCCTTAAATCACAGGAGAAATGAAAGCGCTTACATTTTGAAAAAAGGAAGGACGCCCGGTATGAAGGTTTCTATCTATGATGTAGCGAATGCCACAGGACTCTCTATCGCGACCGTCTCCCGTGCCCTCAATGATCCCGATCATGTCCGACCGAAAAATCTGGCCAAAGTTCAGCAGGCCATTCTGGAACTGGGGTATGCGCCCAATGCCATGGCCCAAAATCTGGCGCGCCAGCGTTCCACACTGGTGGGAGTACTGTTTGAGCCCAATGCACAGGATTCAACCTATGGAATGGAGTGCCTGGCAGGTTTTTCATCGGTTCTGGAGGCAAACGGTTATCATGCACTGCTTTTATCCAATCGTGGGGAGGAAAGCTTGCGGGAATGTCTGGATCTGATGCAGCGCAATCTGATTGTGGGAGTCGCATCTCTGACGGGGTATCATCTGGATCTTCTGCACAAAACTTTTGAGGAGGATCCCGGATGCTGTTTCGGATATATCGGGAAGCCCAGGGGAAAGAATGTCTGTAACGTATACGCAGGTTATGAACAGTACGTAACTGAGATCCTGCGCAGCCTGAAACAGGAAGGACATACAAAAGTCTTGGCGCTTTTTTCTACGGAGGACAATACACGACGTTTCCGATGTGCCCAGGATAGCATTGGCGACGGAATGACTGAGGATCATGCCGTTTTGGCAATGAGCATTCCTGTGAATGGACCGCTGGACAGGGCTGTGGAACAAGCCATTGTAAATGCATTTCGCGGCGACATTGTGCCGGTGGTTTTTGCCGACAGCGTCAAAGAAGCCGCAGGTCTGTTGGATGTCTGCCGCCGCAACGATATTCATATCCCGAAGGATTTTGCCATGGTGACGGTGTCTCACTGTCCCGGGGAAAGCAATCTTCTGTCTGCCGGTATCCGCTCGTATCTGGTTCCTGCCAGGCGGATGGGAGAGTCGCTCGCACGGATGCTCCTGCGGCGAATCCGTGGAGAGATACAGCCGGAGCAACAGGTGATCCTCGGACACTACGAGTAAGGTGGCGGCACATTGGTCAGGGAAGCAACCGGTTCATGCATTTTGCAGGTCGGTTTTGGGATAGAGCTTTATGCAAAAAGGAGAATAATGATGAAAGCAATTATGGTGATGTTTGATTCACTCAACCGCGCACTGCTCCAGAGCTACGGCTGTGATTGGACCCGTACGCCGAATTTTCTGCGGTTGGCGGAAAGAAGTGCTCAGTTTGAAAACTGCTATGTTGGCAGCCTGCCGTGCATGCCCGCACGCCGGGAACTGCATACCGGGCGTCCGAACTTTTTGCACCGCAGCTGGGGTCCGATGGAGCCTTTTGATGACTCCATGCCGGAGATTCTGAAAAACGCCGGAATTTGTTCTCATCTTGTCAGCGATCATCAGCATTACTGGGAGGACGGCGGTGGCACGTATCATACTCGCTATACTTCCTGGGAGGGCGTCCGCGGGCAGGAGGGCGATCCCTGGAAAGAGCGTCTCTGTGATGAGCCGGATCGCCGTTCTGTATTTGCCGGCAAGAAAAAGATCTGGGATATCCCTTTGTTCAAAGCCATGAACACCCACGATCAGACAAACCGCAAGTATATGGATTGCGAGGAAAAAACACCCCAGGCACAGACTTTTGCCTGCGGGCTGGAATTTATTGATACGAATCATGAAGCGGACAATTGGTTTCTGCAAATTGAGTGTTTTGATCCCCACGAGCCGTTTTTCTGTGACGAGAAATATAAGCAGCATTTTGACGGTCCGCTCCATGGTGAGGATGCGCTGGGGGCAGACTGGCCTCCGTATCTCCCTGTGCAGGAAAGCGATGAGGTCGTCCAGACTGTGCGCAATGCCTATGCCGCGCTGCTGGAGAAATGTGACGCCAGCCTCGGCAAGGTCCTGGACCGCATGGATCAGTATCAGATGTGGGATGACACCATGCTGATTGTCTGCACCGATCACGGATTCTTGCTTGGGGAGCATGGCTGGTGGGGCAAGGCTGCGATGCCCTGCTATAACGAGATTGCGCATACCCCCATGTATGTTTGGGATCCCCGGTTTGACTGCACAGGTAAAAAGTACAATCAATTTGTCCAGATGATGGATCTTGCCCCTACGATTCTGGAATATTTCGGGCAGCCCATTCCCAAGGACATGATGGGCAAACCCATTCGCCGCATTCTGGAAAACAATGAATCTCTGCGCGATTATGTGGTGTTTGGATTCCATGGTCGGGAAATCATTGTCAACGACGGAAAATACCTTTACATGTGTGCTCCGGAACATGCCGATGATCCTTACTATGAATACACCCTGATGCCGACTCATATGCGGGCCCGGTTCAGCTGTGAGGAATTGAAGGACTGGACGGTGGCGGAGCCCTTCAGCTTTACCAAGGGGCTCAAGACAATCCGCTGCCGCTGCACCGGCAGTACGGTGGGGAATGCCACGGGCAAAACCCCCAGCCGTCTCTTCAATCTGGAGAAAGATCCCGGACAGCTTCATGAAATCGAGAATCCCGAAGTAGTCAAGCATATGAAAGAACTGATTCGTCAGTATATGGTTGAGACGGACGCACCCAAGGAACTTTACCATCGTTATGGGATTGCTCCGGTGAAAACGGAAGTGTAAGAGGGAGAAACACAACATGGAACAGTATCTGGTTTTGGATCTTGGAGGAACGTTCATCAAATATGCATTGATGCAGCAAAACGGCGAGATTCTGCGGCAAGGCAAGGTTGTTTCCCCCGTGGATACCATGGATCATTTCCTGACTGCGTTCGAACCTTTACGGCAAGAATTCGCAGGGGAGTATGCCGGTGTGGCGGTGTCCATGCCGGGGCGGATAGACACGGCGCGGGGGATTGCCCATTCCGGTGGAATGTTTAAGTTTATCAAGTATGACCCCATCGCTCAACTGCTTTCTGACTGCTTTCAGGCGCCGGTTACCATTGCCAACGATGGCAAATGCGCCGTCAAGGCGGAAGCATGGGATGGGGCACTGGCAGACGTGGACAACGGAGCGGTGATCGTTCTTGGAACCGGCACGGGCGGCGGCCTCCTTTTGAATCGTCAGGTCTGGATGGGAAGCAATTTTGCGGCAGGAGAGCTTTCGGTATTCGGCATGGATTTCAAGAAGATGACCGACGGCTGCAAGACATTCGGCGATGCCAGGGAGGCATTCTGGTGCGGCTGGATGTCTGCCGGCGGGATTTTGACTCACTATGCCGCGTACAAAGCCATAGATGCCGCTTCTGTGGATGGATATGCTTTTTTTGACGCCTATGAAGCAGGGGACCCTGTCGCCGTGCAGACCTTGCAGGAATTCGGTAAAATGGCAGCAGCCGGGATCTATTCTCTGCAATCCGTACTGGACCTGCAAAAAATAGCCATTGGCGGAGGAATCAGTGCACGGCCCGAAGTTACGGAAGTGATCCGCTCCTGTGTGGAACAGCAGTTCAATTCCATTGTCTTTTCTCCGCTTAAAGTACCGCAGATCGTAACCTGTAAATATGGAAACAATGCAAATTTGCTTGGCGCGCTGCGTTTCCATCTGGAACAAGAGAATGACTGAATATCAAATCGAATTCCGCCGTGCCATTTCCGTCAAATGGAGACTGATTGCGGCTGTACTGCTGGTGGAAATTCCATTGCTTGCGCTTTTTGTCTACTCCACCAGACAGGCTACGCTGAAGATCAATCATCAGCTTGCTGACGTCCAGGATAACGGAATGAAGGTATTTTCATCCATGCTGATCGGTCAGATGGATAATATCAATGAATTCCTGTTTGTCAATTGCTGGGCCAATTCAGACTTCGCGTCGATAGGGGAACAGGCAACACCTGATGAGGCAAAAGAAAAATTGTCACCTTTTGTATTGGAGGCCGAACTGCTGATCAGCGCCAATAAAAGTTTGGAGGCCGTCGTCTTTTATGCACCCAAAAACGGATGCATTGTACAGGCTCGTGACGGAGAACCGGATGAGGAGCTGTCCCGGCTGATACAGGAAATCCAGCAAAGTCAGGACAACATCAATACCGCATGGACACTTTATCGGCGAGATGAGACCTCCTTGCTGGTTCGCACCTGCCGGGCAGGCGACACATACGCAATGGCGGTCATGAATTTGTCGGATCTCACTGCCAGTGCCCGTGTGGATTATAATCTGGGGTTTTCCATCGTGTTCCGGGAAGGGGATGCGTTTCTGACGGAAGCGCTGTGGACGCGGGACTACAACAAGAATATGCGCGTCAACGAATCAGAGGACGGCAGCTACTATTTTGTGAAAAACAAAAACCATACCTGGCTTGTGACTGAGCAGCAGTTTGCGATGCTGTACATTGTTGGAGCAAGTGTTTACAACTATGACTGGAACTGGCTGTATTTGTGTGGTATCCTTGTAGTTATCGTCAGTATCGGCGCATTTCTTTTGGCAATCGGGTATCTTCAGGTATCCTTTTTCCGGCCACTCAACTCCCTTGTGGATACAATCTGCAAAATCCGCAGCGGTGCTGCGGATCTGCGCGCCCCGGAGACTGGCGGCAGGGAATTCATTGCCATCAGCGGTGCGTTTAACGGCATGCTGGAAACCCTCAAGACCTTGCGGATCAACGCTTATGAAAGCCAGCTGCAAGCTCGCCGCGCTGAAATGGATGCGCTTCGACTGCAAATCCGGCGGCATTTCTTTTTGAATTGCCTGAAAAACATATATGCCCTTGCCAGTTCCGGCGAGGTGGAACAGGTCAAGCAGGCTGCCCTGCTGTTATCGACCAACCTGAGATATACGCTGAATTTCCAGAAAAATACCATTGATCTGGCCACGGAACTGCGCATGTGTTCGGATTATATGGAACTGCAGGGGATCGGGCAGCCGCAAAAACCAGTGCTCAGTCTGATGATCGATGCAGGACTGGATGATTTTGAGCTTCCACCGGTCAGCCTGCTGACGGCTCTGGAAAATTGCTGTAAGTACGGCACTTGTCAGGATCGGCCGCTAAAGGTCCGGATCACGGCGGTGCTGCGCCGGATGGATGGGCGAGACTATGTCAATCTGTCCGTACAGGACAATGGAAACGGATTCCCCAGCGATATCCTCTGGAAGCTGAACAATGACCCTGATGCCTTGCAGCAGGAGGGACATGTGGGATTTTCCAACACGTTGCTTCGGTTCCGGATGCTGTATGGGGAGGAATGCCAGGCCCTGTTTGTCAACTGTGGAGGCGCGCGGGTCGAGTGGATCGTCCCTCTGCCCGAAAGAAAAACGACGGATGGAGAAAGGAATGAAACTACTGATCGTAGATGACCAGGTTGCCACACTCAACGGCCTGGCCAAGGGGATCGACTGGAAGGCGGAAGGCTTTGACTGTGTGGAGCTGGCCCGGAATGCGATGGAAGCCCGCCTGTCTTTTCGGCGTCAGATTCCTGACCTGATGCTGTGTGATATTGAAATGCCGGCGGAAAACGGGCTCCAGCTTTGTCACTGGATGCGCCGCCAGGGGTATCGGACCCGCGTGATATTCCTGACCTGCCACTCGGAGTTTCAGTATGCCCGGGAAGCCATTGAGCTGGGGGCAAGTGACTACATTGTGCAGCCGGCACCCTACGATGAAATCCGCAGCAAGACCCGTCAGGCTCTGGCAAGCCTGTGCCAGGAAAAACGAAACATCCGGATGCAGGACATCGGCGAGTGCTATGATAGCCAGAAAAAAGAGATTTGCAGGAGCCTTTGGCGAGGCTTTTTGCTGGGAACGGCGAATTGCGAGAGATTTCCTTCTCTGCCGGAAATGCCGGATCCGAAGAAAAAGAGTTATCTGGCTCTGGTACAGATTGTCCGGTGGACAGGTGCGGTCCGGGATTGGCGCAGCGGTCTGCTGGCAACGGCACTGGACAGCTTTGTCAATGACATTTTTGAACATTTGGGAAGCTGTATCATCTCAGCCTTTATGCAGCGGAATGTCTATACGCTGCTCATTCAGCCCAATGATGCATCCATGACGCGTGCGGATTTTGATGATCGACTGCAATATCTCTGCGATACCTACGATGTGTATATGCCTTGCGAGATCGCTGTTTATCCGTCCGGCCCCTGCCCGGTAAGCGAAATGCCGGCAATCTGGCAGCAGTTGATGCGGCGGATGTCGGCCAATGTGACAGGGGAAAAGGGCGTGCACCGGGATGCCAAGGAATCCGGCAATGCGGTGGATTACACGCCGCAATTCCAGCGGTGGCAGACAATCTGGCAACAGCGTTCTCCGGAAGAAATGGGCCAGGATGCTCTGGCCTGTCTGGAGCGTATGCGCGCGCAGGGAACATTGAACAAACAGTCCTTGTTCGGGTTTTATCATGATTTCATACAGGTTCTGCAGGCAGATGGCCGCAGCAGCCTTTCCAGCCTGCTGGAAACGGCGGAAGGGCAGGAACTCAATCAGACGGCGCCGCATTCTGTCGACAGTATGAGGGAATTGATCCGTTTTACGACAGCGGATGCAGCCTCTGCGCCTGCCCGTACGGAAAAGAATGTAGTGGAACAGGTCATTGCCTACGTGCAGGCCAATCTGTGGGACGAGCTGTACGTGGAGGAAATCGCCAATCAGATTCACATGAACAGCGATTACCTGACCCGGCTGTTCAAAAAATCGACCGGACTGTCGATCAAATCGTACATCATCCGGCAAAAGATGGAGGCGGCCCGCAACCTGCTGCGAAGTACCTCACTTTCTGTGGGAAATGTGGCGGTGCGGCTCGGATACAAAAATTTCAGCCATTTTTCCGCAGCCTATAAACGGGAATTCGGGATAAGTCCTACAGAAGAACAGCGTACCCATCTGAAACAAAAATAAATCCTTCTATACCAGGCCCGGCAGATTTTTGTCTGCCGGGCCTGGTATTTTCTGGTGTGAGAGGAAAGCCGAAAATGTGTTAATGAAAAGTCGTTTTTGGGGCAGCCCCCGGTGGAAAGTCGGAAAATAGAAACAACCATTTTTGAAAATTGGTAGAGGCAGGACCCTAATTCCGGTATGCTTAATTTGACAAGAAAATGATCTGCGGAGGTGATCATAATATGTCGGAAAAAGGAGACGTTCTGGTCACGGTCAAAGACCTGTGCAAGAACTTTGGTGTTACAGTTGCCTTGAACCATGTCGATATGGAAATCCACCGGGGTGAGATTCGTGGATTGATCGGTGAGAACGGTTCGGGAAAATCGACAGTGACATCGATCATTGCAGGTATCCAGCCTGCGACCAGCGGTGAGATGTTCTACAAAGGGAAGCCCTGGCATCCCGCCACCTCACTGGAAGCAACCCAGGCAGGAATCGGCATTATTGTGCAGGAGATGGGTACGATTCCGTCCATCACAGTGGCCGAAAACATCTTCCTTGGCAATTACGAGAAATTTAGGGTCGGGCCGATCATCAGCAAGCGAAAAATGATCGCGGCAGCCCGTGAGGCGCTGGAGAAGATCGGAATTATGGATATCGATCCAGCGCGGGTCACAGGCAGTTATAACATGGAGCAGCGCAAACTGATCGAGATTGCAAAAACCATGGCCAATGACCCGGAAATGTTTGTGGTCGACGAGACAACGACGGCACTGTCGGAAAATGGCCGCGAGCTCCTTTATCGGCTGATGCGTCGTGCGGCGGATGACAATAAGGCGGTTGTGTTCATCAGTCACGACCTGGACGAGATCATGGATAAATGCGATGCCGTTACCGTTCTGCGCGACGGAAACATCATCGGGTCGCTGGACAAGGAGGCGTTTGATCCGGATCTCATCAAGAAAATGATGATCGGCCGTGAGATCCAGGGGGATTACTACCGCTCCGACATGGACGGTTATGAAAATCAGGTTGTGCTGAAAGCGGAAAATCTGACCACCATGAGAGATCTTCTCTGCTTTGACATTGAACTGCACAAAGGGGAAATCCTCGGGATCGGCGGGCTTTCGGAGTGCGGCATGCACACGCTCGGCCGGGCTTTGTACGGACTGGAGGATATCGTCAGCGGACAGGTCACCCTGCAGCAGAGCGGAACCCGGATTACCACTCCGGAAATTGCATTCCAGCATGGCATGGGATACGTCTCCAAAAACCGTGATCAGGAGTCCCTGGTCATGAACGGTACCATCGGTGTCAATATCCAGAGCACCGGATACAAGGCCAATCGCGGTCTGGGAATTTTTATCTCTGCCAAGAAAGAAAAACAGTATGCACAGCTGCAGGTGGATTCTCTGGCCATCAAGTGCAACGGTATTTTCCAGCCGGTCAGTGCATTGTCGGGCGGCAACAAACAGAAAGTTGTTTTCGGCAAATGGCTGGCTGCGGATGCAGACATCCTGATTCTTGACTGTCCGACACGCGGCGTTGATATCGGCGTAAAAGCGGCAATGTATCAGCTGATCAACGAGATGAAACACAAGGGCAAATCCATCGTGCTGATCTCGGAGGAACTGCCGGAACTGTGCGGCATGTCCGACCGCCTGATCATCATGCGCAACGGTGAGATATCAGGTGAATTCCTTCGCCAGGACGGATATGACAACAACAAACTGATCGATTGCATGATCTAATCGGAAAAGGAGGGAATTACATGTCTGCTGCATCCGGAATGGCGATTCAAAAGCAAAGTCCCAAATTGACTTTGGCGGATCGCATTGATATCATCAAAAACAAGCGCTTCTTTCCGCTTGCCTTTCCTCTGGCGATGCTGGCCGTGCTGGTCGTTCTCTTTGCGGTTCTGACGGGAGGGCAGTTCCTCCAGGGCAGCGTCGTCAAGAACATTTTCAATCAAAGCTTTATCGTCGGAACAATGGCCACTGCGGTTGCGTTCATTTACAGTACCGGCAATATCGACTTCTCCGTCGGCAATGTCATGGGGCTTGCCTGTGTGTTCGGTGCCCTGGCCTATGAGGTTACCGAGAGTATGCCGGTCATGATTGCAGTCACGCTGGTCGGCGGCATCGCACTGATGATGTGCAACTGCACACTGTGCATCGCCTGCCATATCAAGCCGGCCATGGTTGCCATCGTTGCTATGTCCATTTACAGCGCACTGTGCACCGTGCTGGTCGGTGCGGATCCCATCCGTGTGGATTATCAGGCCAGCAAAGCGCTCGAGGGCGGGTTCCGCTACGGAACGTTCATCCTGTATTTCCTGGTCTGCCTGATCCTTTATCACCGCACAGCAATCGGACGCAAGCTGCGTTTTATCGGCGGCAACGAAACCTGTGCCGTGCAGACCGGCATCAATACCACCAAGGCACAGATCATTGCGTTTGTGTTTGCCGGTGTCGGCGTCGGCCTGGCCGGCGTCTACCAGACCATCCGCACCACAAGCGTGGCGCAGACAGTCGGCAGCGGAATGGGCATGGATGTCATGCTCGCCACGGTGCTTGGCGGTATGTCCATTTTCGGCGGTACCAAATCGAACGTATATGCCGGCCTGATCGGCGCGATCACCGTCACCGTTCTGAATACCGGCCTCCTGATGCTTGGTGTCTCTTCCACCATGATCCAGGGCGTCCGCGGCGTGATCTTTCTGCTGCTGGTTTTCCTGAACAGCGAACGTCAGAAGACCCTGCCCAGCCGCCAGCAGTTCTAAATGAAATCAAAACCGATCTATCAGAATTCTGCGACAAAAAGGAGAATCAACATGAAAATGAACAAGCGTTTTGGATTGAAAGTTGCGTCCGTCGGCCTGTCCGCCCTGATACTGGCCGGCTGTTCCTCCGCCCCCTCCACCAGCGGATCCTCGGGATCCGGCGGGGAAAGCTCGGACGGTGACGGCTACAAAATCGGCGTCATCGAAGTCCAGCTCAACGATGAGAGCACCAACCGCGCCACCTGGTTCAACGATTACATTGCTCCCAAATACAACTGTGAATTCATGTTCTCGGAAACCTGCTCCGATCTGGATTCCTGCATGACCTTTATCGAGAATGCGGCCATGGCAGGCTGCGACGCCATCATCAACTATTATGCCGTCGGCAGCGATACCGAAGCTCTTGTTCAGCTGTGCGCAGAATACGGCATGGTTTATACCGAAAATGGCGGCCGGAACGCTGCCAATGAGGCTGTGTTTACCTCCAACTACGAAAACTTTGCCGGCAACTTCCAGGCGGATCAGCCCGCCACCGGCAAACTGTTCTATGACTACCTGGAGGAAAGCCTGGACACCAGCGTGGAGCATGGCTTCATCGTCCTGACGGGAAATGCTTATCAAGGCAATGCCCAGCAGACCGAAATCTCCTCCAACATGCTCAGCGCCCTGCAGGATCTGTACGGTCTGACGTATGAGAGCACCATTGCCGACCTGGTGGCATCCTCCGCTCCCATTGAGGCAACCAATGACAAGGGCATTGAGATCTACTGCTATCCCGGTGCTTACTCCACCTCCGGCTGGCTGGAAGGCTTCTCGGCCGCCCTGCAGACCGGCAAATACGATTACTCGCTGCAGGCGTACAACTGCCTGAGCAATACCGCCACAGCCATTGAGGAAGTCGAGTCCGCCCTGAACAAGGACATCACCGTCATCGGGTTCGGTTCCTTTGGCGAGGCGCTGACCACCGCCATGAACTCCACCGACATGTTCGGCAATCAGTCCGTCAGCATGTCCACCGTCAAGTTCACCTCGCTGGTAAGTGCCATGGCCTTCAGCAAGGTTTACAATTGCCTGACCGGCAACCGTGACGCCTGTCTGGATGAAAACGGGGAACCCTCTGTTCTTCTGTTCCAGATGGAGGCAGTTACCAGCCCCGAGCAGCTGGCCGAAATGAGCAGCTGGGATACCACCGACAAGTGGGTTGCGGACTATGATTTTGTGGACAGCCTTCTGGCAGACCGTACGGAAGGTCTGACCAGCGCTCAGGCTCAGGAAAATATCTACGCCATGAACTACGACGCAATCAAGGCCCGCCTGGGCTGACCCGGCAGTGAACTGACGGAAAGAAGGTATCGGCAATGAAATCAAATGCAAAGGATTTTGCCCTGCGCCTTGTAAAGACGGTGGCAGTCCCTCTGGTGATCTGGCTGGTCATGGAGATCATCGTCCGCAGTGCCACGGGGATGGGAGTCATCAACAGTACAGCGGATATCCGGACTCTTTTCCGCAACCTGATCTCCTCGCTGGCCTTTGCACTGGGCATCAGCACCAACCTGAACTGCGGCCGCATGGATCTTTCCATGGGTGCACAGATGTATGCCGGTGTGATCTTCGGCGGCAATATTGCCCTGACCCTCGGCCTGGGCGGTGTGGGCGTCCTGATTCTCTCCATGGCAGTCGGCGCACTGTGCGGTCTGCTCACAGGATTCATCTTCATCAAGCTGCGCATTCTTCCCATGGTTCTCGGCCTTGGCATGACGCTGGTATTTGAGTGCATCTGCTTTGCCATCAACAAGCAGCAGGGCGTTACGCTGTACGGCCAGCCCGGCGTGGAGATCCTTTCCAACATCACCTTCATCATCGGCGCAGTTGTGGTGATTGTCGCGGTCACATACTATCTGTTCCAGCTGAGCAGATACGGCTTCCGCTATCGTGCGATCCAGGGCAGCCAGAAACTGGCTTCGGATGCGGGCATCAACATCTATACCAACTGTGTGGCCAGTTACGTCATTGCGGGAATTCTGGTGGCCTGTGCCGGTGTCTTCATCACGGTTTACAGCGGCACACTGGCACCGGTTCTGGGCATGAGCAGCAACTCCTACGTGTTCAGCAACATGTTCCCCATGGTTCTGGGGGCATGGATCGGTACGCTGTGCAATAACCGTGAGTTCGGTGTTCTGATGGGGTCTGTGGGGGTCAATCTGATTATTCTGGGTCTTTCCAAGCTGGGAACCTCCAGCAGCGTTCAGAACGTGATCATTTACACGCTGTTTTTGATCTTTATCGTCTACAACACCAACAAAGGAAAGATTGCATATTTCCGCGCACGCCGTGCACGTGCTGCAGAGGCTTCTGCGTATCTTGCCAGGAAAAAGCAGGCGGCCGCCGCACAGTGATACGCAGGAACCCTCCCGCACTCTGCCTTCGGGAGGGTTCTTCCTTTGATGGAAAGGGAGGAATGGCCAGATGAAGAAGCGCCCTCATATTATTATTTTTAACCCTGATGAAATGCGTGCCGACACGATGGGACATTTGGGAAACCCGGCGGCACAGACGCCGTTCCTGGATTCCTTTGCCCGGACAGAAGCGGTTTCCTTTTCACAGGCGTTCTGCCAGAATCCAGTCTGCGTTCCCAGCCGATGCAGCTTTTTCACCGGGCTCTATCCCCATGTCAACGGACACCGCACCATGGCGCATCTGCTCCGCCCGGGGGAGAGCTCTCTGTTTTACGAACTGCGGAAAAGCGGCTACTATGTCTGGATGAACGCCCGCAACGATCTGTATGCCGCACAGTATCCCGGGTGGCTGGAGCAAAACGCAGATGAGATTTTTTACGGCGGAAATTCCGTGCCCGCACCGGGACCGGAACAGCAAAATCCGCGGGGGCCCCGGGAGGGCAAACAATTTTACTCTCATTATGAAGGAAAGCTGGGGCTGGATTCGCAGGGCCGGAATTATTCCCGCGACGATGAAGCGGTGGATGCGGCGATTGAGCGCCTGCAGCGTTTGCCGGAAGATCAGCCGCTGTGCATGTTCCTGGGCCTGATGTGGCCGCATACTCCCTATGCAGCAGAGGACCCTTATTACTCCGGGATAGACCGCAGCAAGGTGCCTCCTCGTGTTCGTGCGGAGGACTGCACCGGCAAACCGCTGATGGAGCGGCGTCTGCGGGAACTGCAGCATATGCAGGGATACACGGAGGAGGAATGGACGGAACTGAGAGCTGTCTATCTGGCGATGTGCAGCAAGGTGGATGCCCAGTTTTCAAGGCTCTGCGCGGCACTGCAGCAAGCGGGCATCTACGATGACTGTGCGATCTTTTTCCTGAGCGATCATGGTGATTTTGCCGGGGATTATGGTTTGCCGGAAAAGGCACAGAACTGCTTTGAGGATTGTCTGACCCGCGTGCCTTTTCTGATCAAACCGCCAGCCGGTGTCAAACTGGATCCCGGAATCTGTGACGAACTGGTGGAGCTGGTTGATTTTTACGCCACCGTTATGGATTTTGCGGAGGTATCACCACAGCGTACCCAATTCGGGAAAAGTCTTCGACCGCAACTGGCAGACCGCAGCACGGCTGGAAGACCGTATGTATTCTCCGAGGGAGGGCGGATGCCGGGAGAGACACACTGTGATGAAAGCCATATCAACGGTCCCAACGGCTCGCCTCCGACCTTTGTATACTGGCCCCGTGAGACAGCCCAGCGTGATGATGCCGCGCACATCAAGGGAACTATGATACGGGACAAAAAATATAAATATATTAGCCGACCGGATGGCACAGATGAATTTTATGATCTTGCCGAAGACCCGCAGGAGCGGTACAATGCAATACAAGATCCTGCCTATGCGGAGCAGATTCATCTGATGCAGCGGGAACAGCTGCGATGGTATCAGTCTACCTGTGATGTGGTCCCCTGGGACTTTGATCAGCGTTTCAACGGAGAAATGTTCTGGGCGATGCTCAAGCACCATGCGCAAAACGAAGCGGAAGCCAAGATCCTCCGGGAGCACATCGCTGCGGGAGAAACCATGCCGATCATCCTTGCCGCACTGCAGCAATTCCGCAAAGAACAGTCTGAGGAGGAGTAACAAGATGGCGCTGATGCATTTGAACTATGCCAGTAAATACCTTGAAGGAAATACCGATGTCAATGTGATTCTTCCGGATCTTCCCCGCACACAGCAACCGGGAGAGTTCTATGCAAGCGGCAAAAAATATCCGGTGCTTTGGCTTTTGCATGGTACTTATGGTGATTATACCGACTGGCTCAGAAAGACGAACATCGAGCTGTATGCCACGGAAAAGGAATTGATGGTGGTGATGCCATCCGCTTTGAATTCCGACTATGCAAACTGGCCGGGGTTTGCCCTGGGCTATGATGGGTATTCTTTCCTGACGGAAGAATTGATGCCGCTTATCTATGGATGGCTGCCGGCCAGCCCAAGGCGGGAGGACAATTTTATTGCAGGGCTTTCCATGGGAGGAAGGGGAGCCTGCGGGTATGCCTTCCATTATCCTGAAAAATTTGCCGCGGCCTATATCATGTCTGCCTGTCCGCAGGATATGCGCCAGGCCAGTCCGGATTCGGTCTGGGCGCAACGGGATCAGAATCGCCTGCGCAATACCGGAGGCCTGGAAGGCTGGCTCAAGTCACCGCAGAATCTGTGGGATATGGTTCCCGACCTGGCCAAGCAAAAAGAGCGTTTGCCGAAATTGTATTTTGCCTGTGGAACCAATGACCCGCTGATGTACCGGAATTTTGTGATATTCCGGACATATGCCCGGCAGTGTGGTCTTCCTGCCCAATTTATAGAGAAAGAAGGCTATTCTCATGAGTGGCGTTTTTGGGAACTGTGTATACAGGATGCCGTAGAAAAATTCCTTCCCGCCCGGACAGTACATGGCAATGCATTTTAATGCTTAAAATCAATAACAGGGGAGTGGCAAAATTGAACAGCGTTGGAATTGTGGTACAGCAGACGGTGATTATGTTTCTAATGATCGGCGTCGGATACTGGATGTTTCGCAGCGGCCGATTCAGCGAAAGGGGAAGCAAAGACATGGCCTCCCTCATGGTATCCGTCGTCATCCCGGCGGTTATCCTCAACAGCTTTTTGGGAGGATATTCTGCTGAGAAGGCAAGGGTTCTGATCGTGTGTACACTGGCCACGGTACTGGTCCTGCTTTTGTCGGTTGCGGTGGGATGGAAGCTCTTTGGCCGCGGCATTGATTGCTTTGCCGCCACTTTTTCTAACCCGGGATTTTTCGGTCTGCCGCTGATTTCCGCTGCCTTTGGCGAGGGGGCGGTTCTGTATGCCACTCCGTTTGTGGTCGGGCTGAATATTTTGCAGTTCAGCTACGGCGTCAGTATCATGCGCAAGGAAAAATCGACTTTCAAAGTGTCGGATATCCTGAAAAATCCTATTTTTCTCAGCGCCGTGATTGGCGTGGTTGTTTTTGCCTCCGGGATTCAGGTGCATGCTATTCTGACAAAGACGGTTTCAATGATGTCCAATCTGAACGGCCCGGTGGCCATGTTGGTTATGGGGGCTTATCTGGCACAAACCAACCTGTCCACATTGCTGACCCGGCCAAGCCTGTATGCCGTATCTGCGGTTCGGATGCTGCTGATCCCTGCACTGACCCTGCTGATCCTTTGGAAAATGCCGCTGGATATTTCGGTGCGGCAGGCACTTTTGATCTGCTCTGCCTGTCCCGTCGGAGCAAACGTGGCAGTCTATGCGCAGCTGAATGATCTGGACAGCGGATATGCCGTTCAGACGGTCATACACAGCACTGTGCTGTGCATTTTGACCATTCCGCTGGTGATGCTTCTGGCACAAACTTTATGGGGAATCTGATCCTCCTTATACTGAACAGACAAAAAAATCCGCCGCCCAGGTTAAGGGCGGCGGATTTTTTTGTCAGATCAATAGGTTCCGGTAAAAGGCTGCTGTGTGCCAAGGGAATTGAGAACCTCAAGCATCTCTGAGGCTTCCCGGCGGGCGGCAACCGGATCCATCATCAGATAGTTGCCGCATTCTTTTTCGGAAGCACCGGGGATGGGACCCTCATAGGAAGCCATCCAGGCAAAAGACTGGCGTACAAGTTCCAGAGCCTGCATTTTGTCCAGGCCGGTCGTCAACAGATAAAACCCGGTCAGGCACCCCATGGGACCGACGTACACCACATGTTCTGACCACTCACTGTTGCGGGCATACGTGGCAAACAGGTGTTCCAGGGTATGCGCAGCAGCGGGGGAGAGATAGCTGCCCCGGTTGGGTTGTTTCATCCGAATATCCCAGGTCAGGACATCGCCATCCTGGCGGGAGAGATAAAGACCCGGCATCAGCGTGGTGTGATCCACACAAAAACTGGCAATCCGTTTCATCAATGCATCACTCCACGGTGGACTGAACAACACCGTGCTCGCAGTCCATCAAAATGCTTGCGCCGTCGGTAAGGATGCGCATGGCATGAGAAGCGCCCACAATAACGGCCTTGTTGAGGGTAAGGCCGACAATGGCCGCATGGCTGTTGGTGCCGGCCTCTTCCACGATAATGCCGGCAGCGCTGCGCATATAAGGCAGGAAATCATTGTTGGTGTAGGGGGCAACAAGAATGTCGCCTGCCTTGAATTTCTTGGCAGCCTCGGCAGCAGTGCGGCAGATGCAGACATTGCCCTTGGCGTTCTGTTTGCCGATGCCCACACCGGACAGCAGGCTGTTGCCCACCAGGTGGACCTTGATCATGTTGGTGGTACCGGAAACACCCACGGGGACGCCGG
>CALXHO010000111.1 GCA_944388125.1 uncultured Gemmiger sp.
CCGGTGTTGATGCCCTGGTGCATGATGATGGTGGCAGTGGTCATGCCCATGCCGACCATACGGCCGATGGACAGGTCAGTGCCGGCCAGCAGGATCAGGCCTGCAACACCCAGAGCCAGGAACATACGGGGCGAAGCCTGCTGCAGGATGTTCAGAACGTTGTTGACGGTGAGCAGCGGGACGTTCTTGACGATGGGGGTGATGATGCACAGCGCAATAAAGATGACGATGATTGCAATGTACAGACCGTTGCGCAGCAGGAAGTCGCGGCGGTTGAAGGTGTACTTGTAGTTCTCCCAGCGCTGGGCCATGGCCTCACCGAAGGTGAACTTGGACAGGCGGAGCATGTCGATCAGGTGATACTTGTAATCAAAGGCGGCGTGCTGGCGGTCCTTGACGGCCTGCAGGTCCTTGTCACGCTGCATCTTGGCGTCGAACAGGCGGTTCTTGTGGACATATTTCTCGTCCTTGATCTCCTGTTGGTCGGTGAGCTTGGCGACAGTGGCCTGATGCTCTTTCTCCAGCTGAGCCACAGCAGCCTGGTATTTGGCCAGGGCAGCGGCTTTTTCTTCCTTGCAGCTGGCTACCACATGCTGATAATAGTCGGTGTTGTAATGCGCCTTCAGGTACGCCTCGGCATCGGAGATCAGATTGGAGATCTGATCCTTGTTTTTCGCTTCCACAGCCTTGGCGGTGTTCAGGTCGGCCTTCAGCTTGGCTTCACGGGAGGCCTTTTCCTCGGCGGTGTAGATGCGGTCGCGCTTGAGGTTGTCCAGGTCGTTCTGGATGTTGACGACCTTTTCGGTGCCGTCGACGCGCAGGGCATCGACTTGGTCCTGAATTTTGCCGATGTATTCATCAATCGGCTTGCGGAGTTCGGCTTCCCGTTCCGCAGAAAGAATCGTACCGGTTGCCATTGTACTATTAGCCATTTGTTTATCCCCCACTCACAGGTATTTCGCACTCAGTCTCAAAAGCTCTTCCTGGTTTGTCTCCTTGGTGTTGACAATACCGGAGAGATGTCCGTTGGACATGACGCCGATGCGGTTGGTAATGCCGAGGATCTCCGGCATCTCAGAGGAGACGACGATGATCGTCTTGCCCTGTTTTGCCATCCGGATGATCAGCTCGTAGATCTCATACTTTGCGCCGACGTCGATGCCGCGGGTAGGCTCATCCATCATGAAGACCTGCGGCTCGCGCTCCAGCCATTTGCCGAAGATGACCTTCTGCTGGTTGCCGCCGGACAGACTCGAGATCATGTCGTCGGGGCCCATGCACTTGGTGTGCATGATCTTGATCTCCTTGTTGGTGGCCTTGACCATCTTGGGATTGGAAAGCGCCATGCCGGTCTTGTACTGATTGAGGTTGGCAATGGTGGTGTTGAAGGTCAGGTCACACTTGAGGAAGAGGCCGTTGGCTTTGCGTTCCTCGGTGATGAGGGCAAACCCGTGCTCGATCGCCTCATGGGCGTTGTTGAAGTTCATCAGCCGGTTGCGGAAATAGACACGGCCCGCCGCGCGGGTACGCACGCCGAAGATGGTCTCCAACAGCTCGGTACGTCCGGCGCCCACCAGGCCGTACAGGCCGAAGATCTCGCCCTCGCGCACATCAAAGGTGATGTCCTGCAGGTGCGGCTCATACTTGGTGGACAGGTGCTGGATGGACAGGATGGGCTCACCGGGGGTGTTGTCCACCGGCGGGAAGCGGCTTTCCAGCGAGCGGCCGACCATGGCGGCGATCAGCTCGTTCATGTTGGTGTCCTTGGTGGACTTGGTCATGACCAGGTTGCCGTCACGCAGCACCGAAACTTCGTCGCAGATCTCAAAGATCTCGTCCATCTTGTGGGAAATGTAGATCAGCGAAATGCCCTGGGATTTGAGCATCCGCATCATCTCAAACAGCTTGTCGACTTCCTGCACGGTCAGTGAGGAAGTGGGTTCGTCCAGGACGATGACCTGGGCGTTATAGGAGATCGCCTTGGCAATCTCGCACATCTGCCGCTGGGAGACCGACATGTTGCGCATGGGCTGGGTCAGGTTGACGGTCATGCCCAGTTTGCGGAACAGATCAGCCGCCTTGCGTTTCATTTGTCCCTCGTCAACGACGCCCATGGAGTTGACCGGATACCGCCCGAGGAACAGGTTGTCGATGACGCTGCGTTCAAGGCACTGGTTCAACTCCTGGTGGACCATGGCGATACCGTTTTCCAGTGCGTCTTTGGGGCCGGAGAAGTTGATCTCTTTCCCGTTCAAGATGATCTTGCCTTCATCCTTCTGATAGGTGCCGAAAAGACATTTCATCATGGTGGACTTACCGGCGCCGTTTTCGCCCATCAGTCCCATGACAGTACCGCGTTTTACGTCCAGGTTAATGTGATCAAGTACTCGGTTGCGGCCGAAGGACTTGCACATACCGCGAATTGACAATACGATATCATCTTTCGCTTCTGCCATTCTCGTTACTCCCGTCTGTGCAGATTAGCGGGGAAGTGTCCCGCCTGCGTTTTCATAAAAAAGCGCTATTAGGGAGGGTGTATTCTCCCCAATGGAGAAATTCCTTCTCCCTAATAGCGATGTGGTTACTCAGTAGTCAGGTTTCAATGCGGTTTCTCAGGATCACTGGCTCAGCAGAGAGGTGTAGGAAGAAGCATTGTCGGTCTTGACCATGTTGATGGCGAAAGCATCGTAAGCGCTGGGGTTGCCCAGACGGTTGGTGATGTTGCCCTCGGTCTGGCCGTCGCCGCCGATGTAGTCGACCTTCAGGTTGAGCAGATCGTCATACTTCTCCAGCAGGGGCTGATAGGTAGCGCTCAGGAAGTTGTCGGCTGCATTGTAGATGTCGAGCCAGACGGTCTTCTCGGGGCTGGTGGAAGCATCCAGCTGGTTGGCAACAGGAGCGTAGGGAACAGTGGAATCCATGAAGTCCTCATAGTTGTCAGCGGTGACAGCCACGTTCAGAGCGTAGTAAGAACGGGACTCCTCGTCGTAGTAGTAGACATCGTCGCTCAGGACGTTGCCGGCTGCGTCGGCGGTGGAGATACCGGTGTTGATGTCGACACCGTCAAGGGCGTTACGGATCAGACGCAGGGTCAGGTAAGCCTGAACGTCGGCGTGCTGGCTGATGGTTCCGCCGTAGCCTTCTGCGATGGCTGCGACAGCGTCAGCGTTGGCGTCGTAACCGAAGGTGGGAACGCCGTTGGCCTTGGACCAGATGTTGAACATGGCCATGCCCATGCCGTCGTTGTTGGAGATGACGATATCGATGTTATCGCCCATGGAAGAAGACCAGGTGGTCAGCGCGGTGCTGGCGGTGCCGGCATCCCAGGTAGCGCCGGCGGAGTTCTTCATTTCCTGAGAAGCAAGCTCACGGACAATGAAGGTCTTGCCGCCCACTTCGATGGAGCCGTCCTGGACCTGAGAAGCGTTGCCTTCCATGTTGGTGCCGACGGGATCGGAGACGATGCCGTTCTCACCCTCAACAGCGGTGCCCAGAGCAGAGCGGACGCCGCGGGTACGGGCGATGGAGTCGTTGTGGCCGATATCACCGATGGCCAAGACGTAGCCGATGATGCCGTCGCCGTTGCGGTCGATGGTGTCGGCGTGGGCCGCGATGTAATCAGCGACCATCTTGCCCTGCAGCTCAGCGCCCTGGTTGGCGTCGAAGCCGACGTAGTAAGTATTGTCGTTGAAGGTCAGGGCGTCCATATCCAGCGCGCCGGTGGTGGAGTTGGAAGGCTGACGGTTGAACCAGATCAGGGGCTTGTCCTTGTTGGCGACCGTGCCGGACTCGGAAGCGGTGGAAGTGGAGGTGGAAGCATCGGCGGCGTCCTCACCGGTGCCGGCGGTGGAGCCGGAAGCGGAGGAGGTATCGCCGGAGCAGGCTGCCAGGCTCAGCGCCATGGCAGCTGCCAGGGTCAATGCAAGTGCTTTTTTCATAGTCGTTCTCCTTTGATTTTCAATTGTGCGGGCCCACCAGTCCGGACCCGCCTGACACTATTAATGCTAAAGGAAAACGGCTGCAAAAACAAGGTGAAATTTCACCGAAAGAGGGGTAAAAAATTATCCAATCCAAACAATATGTAAAAACATATTCGATTGATATTGTACATAATGCTCAATTTTCTCGCTGTTCAAAGGCAAAAAGGGCCTTCTGACTGTCCATTGTAAACATATTGTTACGATCCACGATCTGGGTGGAAGTATCGACGGTACGGTCCAGCCCGGAGCCCTGACCGGAGAGCAGTTTGTAGGCGCTCTCCACCCCCAGATACCCCATGGCGTAGGGATTCTGGACAATGAGGGCATCCACGGACCCTTCCTGCAGGCCGTCCACCGTCACCACGTTGGAGTCGAATCCCACAAGGAAGATACGGTCTGCTGCATCCAGCATCTCCACGGCGTCGGCAGCGCCCACGCTGGTGGGCTCATTGAAAGCCAGAAGCACGTTGATCTCCGGGTGGTCCCGCAGCATGGCGGCGGTATCGTCACAGGCCTGGCGGGCCTCGGCCAGGGTGTTGATGACGGCAGTGACCTCTGCCCGGCCGCTGGCAGTGAAGGTGTCCACGGCGCCCCACTCCCGCTCCTGGCCGTTGGCACTGCTGATGTCATAATTGACGATGCCGACCTTCAGCTCGCCCTCCACCCGGTCGAGGGCGGCCTGGGCGGCCATCTGCCCGGCAGCATAGTTGTCGGTACCGATGTAGGTGCTGACGGCCTCCGAGTCGACGTTGCTGTCGATGGCCACAATTTTGACTCCCTTGCTGGAGGCAGCGTCGATGGCGGCAGCATTGTTTTCGTAATCGATGGCGGAAAACACCAGTGCCTCGGCTCCCTCCTGAACGGCCTGGGCCACCATCTGGTTCTGGGTCTCGTAGTCCTCCTCGGTTTCGGGGCCCAGGATGCTGAGCTTGACATTGTACTCGGTGGCGGCAGCCTCAGCACCGGCAAAGACCGAAAGCCAGAACTCGGTCTCGGTGGATTTCGCCACCAGCGCCACCGAGTGCTGGGTGGAGGTCACCGGCTCGGATGCGCAGCCGCACAGGCAGGTGAGGGCCAGCGCCGCGCAGACGGCGGCCAGTTTATTTTGTTTCATGGTCGCCCTCCCGTACCTTGGGCATGCGGATCTCCACACAGGTGCCGACGTCCGGCTCGCTGGAGATGTGCAGCCCGTAATTTTTGCCGAAATAGATCTTGAGCCGGTCGTTGACATTCTTGATGCCGATGCCGGTGCGGTCCTTGGGCCCGCGCTGCATGATGGCCTCGATCTGCTCGGCGCTCATGCCCACGCCGTTGTCCTGCACCCGGAAGACAATGTCGTCGCCGTCCTGCTTGACCTGCACGTCGATGTGGCCCTCCTCCACCATCAGGTCGAGGCCGTGGTTGATGGCGTTCTCGATGATGGGCTGGAGAGTGATCTTGTTGCAGAGATAATCGAGACAGGCGGGGTCCACGTCAAAGGCGTAGGTGAACTGGTTCTTGTAGCGGTATTTCTGGATCTGCAGGTAGCTTTCGGCGTGTTCGATCTCCTTGGCGATGGGGATGAGCTCGTGGCCCTTGCTGATGCTGATGCGGAAGAGCCTTGCCAGGGCATGGACCATCTTGACGGCGTCGGCATTGCGGCCCTGCTCGCACATCCAGGCGATGGAGTCCAGGGTGTTGTAGAGAAAATGGGGGTTGATCTGAGCCTGCAGCGCCTTGAGCTCGGTTTTGCGCAGATTGACCTCCTCCTCCCGGACGGTGGTCATCAGCTCCTGAATGCGCACCACCATGTGCCCGAAGGAGTCGGACAGTTCCTGGACTTCCCGGGTGCCGCCCACGGGACGGTAGGTGAAGTGGTCGGCATCGGTCTCAAAGCTCTCCATGGCGTCGGCCAGGCCGCGCAGCGGCCGGCCCAGCAGCTGGGAGAGAAGCCAGCTGGTCAGGAGCGCCGCCGCCAGCACCACAATGGCCAGCAGAAAGGACAGGCGAATCATCTCGGTGACATTGCGGTTGACCAGCTCGTCCACATAGCTCACGCCGACCACCCGCCAGTCGCTGCCCTCGATGCTGGTGACGCAGTAGATCACAGTGTCGTCGGCATAGGCGCCGTCGGCCAGGGCGGCCAGGGCGGCCGTGTCCTCCGACTTGATGCCGGAATAAATCAGCTGCTGCTGGGGGTGGTAGATGATGTTGCCGTCGGTGTCCATGAGAAAGCAGTAGCCGCGCTGACCGATGCCCACATTGTTGATGTAGCTGGAAATGCTGGCAAAGCTCAGATCCAGCGAGACCCAGGCAGCCTCGGTACCGTCGGCCAGGGGAGCGGTCAGGGTGACGACCCAGGGATAGTACTCCTCAAACAGTGTTTCTACGTGGGGCGCGGTCATAAAGGCACCGTCGGAGGTGCGGGCCCTGTCCAGGTCAAAGGACAGGTTGCGGAAAATGTGTTCCTTGGGTTCCCGCCCGGGGGACCAGCAATCCAGCAGAGTGCCGTCGGAGGTATAGCTGGTCACGGCGACGACATCGGGGCGGAACTTCAAAAAAGCGGACAGCAGTTCATCACGGCTGTCCGTACTTTCCAGCAGGGATTGTTTGACCAGCTGCATGGCCTGGTCCATATCCATCAGATAATTGCCCACCGTGTTGGATACCTGGGACACAGCCTGGGCGCTGCTGGTCTGGGCGCTCTGCACCATGGCGCTGCGGTAGCGGTCAAGGAACAGAAAGATGCAGCAGCAGAGAATGATGGCCACCACGCCCACGACCATGGAAACCAGAATGGTGGTGATGCGCAGACCGGTGTGGGGGCAGCGGTTCTTCAAGAGGCATCACCCGCCTTTTCTGCACCCAGGCGATGGCGCAGGGCGTTGGGCGACTCGCCGCAGTATTTCTTGAAGCAGTAACTGAAATAGTGCTGGTCGGTGTAGCCGCAGCGCTGGGCGACCTCCTGGATTTTGAGATTGGAGGAGGCCAGCAGCTCCTTTGCCGCCTCCATCCGCTTGCGGATCAGAATATTGATGAAAGTCTCACCTGCATACTTTTTGATGCAGGCGCTCAGATGGTTGGGGCTCACGTCCAGCATGCTGCTGAGGGAGACAAGGGACAGGTCGGCATCCATATAGTGCTGGCTCAGGGCATCCAGTGCCCGGCTGCACAGCAGATTGCCGCCCTTGGCCGCCGGGACCAGGTCGCTGATGAACTGGGCGCCGCCCTCGGAGGGATCGCCCTGGCGCAGGGCTTCCATGGCCTCCCGGTAGGCGCCGTGCAGGCTGGTCAGTGTCCGCACCGCCCGGCTGACGCCGATGCGGCAGCGCTTGCCCAGAACGCGGGCAGCCACCTGGGGAATCTCGTCGGCAAGAATGTGCAGGTACTCCTCAAAATCGGAGGGGTTGCCCAGCAGTACCGAGATGACCTTGCCCGCAGCGAAAAAGCTCACGCTGCGCAGGTACTTGGCGGCCAGTGTATCCACCGACGCCACAAAGGAGGGGGCGGTGCAGTTGGCGCCCTGCTCGTCCAGCAGGGTGGAGACCATGACGGTGTAGAAGGGCTTGTCGTCCTTGTCCCGCAGCAGACCGCACTGGCGGGCATAGGCCTCGGTCTGGGACTCGCCCTCCGGCTCGGCATAATCGTCCAGCACCAGGGGCATCAGCATGGAGGCGCGCAGGTCCTGCCCGCCGCTCTGGGGCGCAGCCTGGCGGAACATGGCGAACTTTTCGTCGATCTTCTGGCGGATGTTGCGCAGTTCGGTGGCAAGGCCCTCCATGGTCAGGGGCTTGAGCATGTAGCTGATGATGTTGTACTGGATGGCCTGCTTGGCATACTCAAAATCGTCGTAGCCGCTCAGAAAGGCAATGTTCATGGCGGGGCGGATCTCACGCACCTGCCGGGCCAGCTCGATGCCGGAGATAAAAGGCATACGGATGTCGGTGAGCAGCAGGTCGGGCTCCCGCTTTTCCACCAGCTGCAGGGCGTCCAGACCGTTGCTGGCGCTGCCCACCAGCCGGAACCCCAGTTCCTGCCAGGGGATCATGGAACAGACGGCTTCCCGCAGCTCGTCCTCGTCGTCGGCAACAATGACGGTATATAAGGTTTTGAAAGCCATTGCGTTTGTCGTCCTTTCTGTCATGGGCCGTTCCGGACAGGGACGGTCCGCCCCGGGCAGGCAGGCATCGGCGCCCGCCGCAGCCGAAAAAAATGGGAAATTTCACACAAATTCATTGCCATAAGAGTAAAACATTTGCGCGCAATTGTCAATTTCAGCCTGCCTTTCGGAAACAGCTCTTATACCATTATAGTAGCGGCAGAAAAAACGGCGCGGACGGAGTGTCGCCGCAGGAAAAGACAAACTGCATCTTGTCTTGCGGCACGGAGTGCGGTACAATAAACAAAAGTCTGCCTGCCGTCATTTTACGGCACAGAATCATTTTTCGGCGGATTTTGTCAAACATGGAAATCATGCGGAACCGCTTGCGGGAGCGGCAGAAAGCCTCCCGCTGCGGCGGAAACGCCGTGCGGTCCGGCAACATTGAAACTGACTTTTTGGAGATGAATGTATGGGTAAATACTTCGGCACCGACGGCTTCCGCGGCGAAGCCAACATCAACCTGACGGCAGACCATGCCTACAAGGTGGGCCGCTTCCTGGGCTGGTACTATAATGAAAAGCGCCGCCGGGATGCAGAGGCCGGCCGCGCCGTTCCGGAAGGTCCCGCCCGAATTGTCATCGGCAAGGATACCCGCCGCTCGAGCTATATGTTCGAGTATTCCTTGGTGGGCGGCCTGGTGGCCTCCGGCGCGGATGCCTACCTGCTCCACGTCACTACCACTCCCTCGGTGGCTTACGTGGCCCGGGTGGATGCCTTCGACTGCGGTATCATGATCTCGGCTTCCCACAACCCCTACTACGACAACGGCATCAAGCTCATCAACGGCCAGGGCGAGAAGATGGACGAGGAGACCATCTCTCTGGTGGAAGCCTACCTGGACGGCGATCTCAACGCCTTCGGCCAGCACTGGGAGGAACTGCCCTTCGCCACCCGGGACAAGATCGGCTGCACCGTGGACTATATCTCCGGCCGCAACCGCTACATCGGCTACCTCATCAGCCTGGGCATGTACTCCTTCCGCGGCGTCAAGGTCGGCCTTGACTGTGCCAACGGCTCCAGCTGGAACATTGCCAAGGCGGTGTTTGATGCCCTGGGCGCCACCACCTATGTGATCAACGCCGAGCCCAACGGCCTGAACATCAACCTCAATGCCGGCTCCACCCACATCGAGGGCTTGCAGAAGTTCGTGGTGGAGAAGGGCCTGGACATCGGCTTTGCCTACGACGGCGATGCCGACCGCTGCCTCTGCGTGGATGAAAAAGGGGAGGTCATCACCGGCGATCACATCCTCTATATCTACGGCCGCTACATGAAGGAGCGCGGCAAGCTCATCAACAACACCGTCGTCACCACTGTCATGTCCAACTTTGGTCTGTACAAGGCCCTGGATGAGCTGGACATCGGCTACGCCAAGACCAAGGTGGGCGACAAGTACGTCTACGAGTACATGCAGCAGAACGGCTGCCGCATCGGCGGTGAGCAGAGCGGCCACATCATCTTCTCCAAGTACGCCTCCACCGGCGACGGCATCCTGACCAGCCTCAAGCTGATGGAAGTCATGCTGGCCCGCAAGAAGCCCATGAGCGAGCTGGCGGCCCCCCTCAAGATCTATCCCCAGGTGCTGGAGAACGTCAAGGTCACCGACAAGACCGCGGCCCAGAACGACGCCGATGTGCAGGCCGCCGTCAAGGCTGTGGCCGAGGCCCTGGGGGATACCGGCCGCATTCTGGTGCGGGAGTCCGGCACCGAGCCCCTGGTCCGCGTGATGGTGGAAGCTCCCGAGCAGGAGACCTGCCAGAAGTACGTGGACAGTGTGGTCAAGGTCATCCGGGACAAGGGCTACGCTGTGGAGTGAAAAGAATAAAAAAATGTAGGTTTGTCAAACATATTGGACGGCGAACTCGTTAGGAGAGGACCAGTTAAGAGGTCTCATAGGGAAGTCGTTG
>CALXHO010000112.1 GCA_944388125.1 uncultured Gemmiger sp.
ACATGGTTTGCAGCCCTCTGGTAGAATGAAGTCACGACACACCATTCTGAAAGGAGACAGCAAACCATGTCCGAGAAGATTGTACAGCTAAACGAGGCCGTAATCAAGAGCGAACTCAAAGAACTTGTGCGTGGCAGCGTAGAGGAAACCCTCAACGAACTGCTGGAGGCCGAGGCAGAGAAACTGACCCAGGCAGCCCGGTATGAGCGCAATGAGCAGCGCCAGGGCTACCGCAGCGGCCACTACAACCGCAGCCTAACCACCACCTCCGGGGATGTCACCCTCAAGGTGCCCAAGCTCAAGGGAATCTCTTTTGAAACTGCCATCATTGAGCGGTACCGCCGCCGTGAGAGCAGCGTGGAAGAGGCGCTCATTGAGATGTACCTGGCCGGCGTATCCGTTCGGCGTGTGGAGGATATTACCGAGGCCCTCTGGGGCAGCAAAGTCTCTCCCTCCACTATAAGTGAGTTAAACAAGAAAGCGTACTTGTAAAGGACCGATAACGAAAGGGCGGGCAAGCTGTTCTGCTTGTCCACCCAAGGTTCGTTTTTTATGGGGAGTTATCGTTCCTGGACTTCTTTCCCGCTGAGATGTTCGATCTCGATTTCGTACATCTGCACAGCCTTTCCATCCATGGCAAGCTCTTCGTCCACCATGCTTTCGTTCGGGTAATACTTCATGGCAAATTTCTTCACCAGGGTCATCGCCGTCGACTGGTCCTCGATCAGATGACAGCGTCCGAAGATCACAACGCTCTGCACAAACGGAGCCCAGGACTCTTTCCTGATCGTTTCATTTCCGAATACGGTGAAGCATACCTTGTCGCATCTCTTGATCGCGTCTACTTTGTGCCCCGCCCGTGCCCCGTGAAAATAGATCTTCCGGTTTTCTGCGTCATACAGATAGTTGACCGGGATGGCGTAAGGATAGCCGTCGTCCCCATTTACAGCCAAAACCCCTCTCCGGGTATTCTGGAGAAGACGTTTTACGGCATCAGCGCTAATTTCATTTTTCTTTTTCCGAATGGGACGAAACATAGAATCACTCCAAATTCTTATATTTGATTTGATCATACTGGAAACTTGCAAACAATGCAACCACAGGAATAGATTCTTTTAAGCAATTCCCGTTACTTTTCAGCCGCTCGCGAGAATCTATAATAGGTGGTGGGAGCATCGTCGTGGCTGCAGATCAAGATTCCCCAGTCGTCTCCCAAAAGATAGGTGTTATAGGCAATTTCATCTTCCAAAAACACGGTGAAGCAGTCCTCCTCTCGCAGATAGAGGATGGGGCGTTCGGGGGTGAAGTTTCTCCAGGTCACCACAGAACGGTTGGCAGCCGGCCCGTCTATGACATTGGAGGATAAGAGCAGCTCTTCCTCCGCTACCAGGCTGTCCAGGCTCCATATGGTTCGTCCTGTTTCGGGATCGGTGGAGCGATTGTTGATCGAATACAGCTCGTCTGAAGCGGAAGCAAGGGCGCTGATTCTCTGATCCAGGGGAATCTTTTCTTCTGTCCGGGCAGATTCCACACAAAATGTCCCGGTGGCTTCCTCCCTGGTAATATAGGCCAGCCCGGAATCAAGTACCATGGGATTTTGAGCATTTTCCTTGAAAATGGTTACCTGCTGGGTTTCCAAATCATATTCCAGGAGATTGACCCCGACCAGTTTACCCTCACGGGTCACAATATCATCAAAGTAGATTTTCCCGTTATCGCTGACCACCTGGTTGCGGGAAGCGGATGTGTCGCCGTATCCTTGGGAAAATTGGTAGACCAGAAGATTGTCCCCGGTATCCAGCTTCCAGTAACGCAGGCTGACTGCATTGCCGGAAGCGTCCGTTTCTTTGTATACCACAAGGTCGTCGGATGCCCATTCTATTGAGATGGACTTGCCCTCCTCCACGGCAAAGGAAACGCTGTATTCTCCGCTGGTCAGGTCATAGATGCCGACTTCCTGAACAACCGGTACAGTGTATTCTTCATAAAGAAGAACGAGAAGTTGTGTTTCGGACAGGATGTTGGACGGAGCAAGTTTCCTGCCGTTGATTTCGGACGGCAGGTCCAGAGGGGCAATTTCCAGAAGGCCATCGTTCTCCACCAAAGGCTTGTGGAACTGATAGATGGAATTGTCATCCTGCGGATTCAAGGAATCCGGTGCAGAAGAATCCGATGCGGATTCGGGAGAAGCGGACGCCTGAACATCGGAGGCTGGGATACTTTGACAACTGCATAGAGAAATCCCGAACATAACCAAGATCAGGAGTTTCACAGATCGTTTCATAATTCTTCCTCCGTAGCCAGGTTGATGCTCTTGAACAGCAATCGCCATACATCCTTGTGATTCAAGTATAACGTGATTTCCGGATCGGGGGCAATAGCAAGAAGCATCTTTGCGGGAAGTACATACTTCAATGGCTGAAAAAGGTCACCGCATCCATGAATGGCACACAGTACCGCTGTGTGGTAACCGGTGCTGGTGGTACGGTGGAGGGCAACGCCGCTACCCTGACGGTGAATGAGGAATATAACCTGACGATCTCGGCTACAGCCAAAGACGGTAAGGTGATTGTCTCGTGGGAAAAACCGAGCAAATATGATGTTGCCGGATACGAGCTGTACGTGACGCCGGAAGGGGAGCCTGAAACGTCAACTCCCATTCTGATTCAGGACGGAGAGGCGATTTCCTACACGGTGGAAACACTCCATGATGGCACAGAGATGGAAAATGGCAGAACCTACCGGTTCCGTCTGGTTGCCCTCTATGCACATGACGGAATTGTGGAGGGAATCCAGTCCAATCCTGCATCGGCAATCCCCAATCCGCTTTACCAGCTGACTGTGGAAGGCGGCGGAACAAACGCGACGACCAACGGTGCGTTTGCTGCAGAGAACCAGATCTCCATTTACGCAGGAACGAAGGAAAACAGTGTCTTCCTTGGCTGGACATCCTCGGATGGTGTTGTCTTTGCGGATGCTTCCAGTCCTGCCACCACCATTACCATGCTTGCAGCAGATGCCACTGTCACGGCCAACTGGCACACGCACAGCTGGTCCACCGTTTGGAGCAGTGACGGAACAAATCACTGGTATGCCTGCGGTGGCTGCAATGAAAAGCGGGATCAGGCCGAACACACCTTTGTATGGGTGATTGACAAAGAGGCAACCGCAACACAGACAGGGGAAAAGCATGAAGAGTGTTCTGTCTGCAGCTATGCAAAGGCCAGGGTGGAAATCCCGGCAACGGGGACGGAGGCAAGCTCTTCGCAGAGCAGCACATCTGACGGAACGCAGGCAGGCAGCAATCCCCAGTCCAGCGGCACTTCGTCGGGCAGTGCGACCATCCCAACGACGGGTGACGACAGCAATGTCGCACTTTGGCTGGTCCTGCTGCTGGCTTCCGGTGCAGGATTGTGCACCACCGCAGTTTACCGCAGGAAACGTCGAAACAAATAAAACAATCCATAAATAAGTAAAACAACAGGCGCAGAGGAATATCCTCTGCGCCTGTTGCGTTGCGTAATAAAAAACAGAAATAGGAGAAAGTCCGGCCGATCCTTCAGGAGGTGACAACAAGCTTATGATTCCAAAAGTACTCGGTCAGAACGTTTTGAACCAGCCGCGGGAGGCTGAATACACACATCCACAGTTGCGCAAACACGGCGGGGACCAGTGTATTGCAGTGTATAGCTTCCGTCGTAACGCTTGACAATATCCCGAATGATCCGAGTGCCGAATCCGTGCAGCTCAGGATCGGATTTAGTGGTTTTTCTATGAAGCGGAACGGCGGGGAGGGCGGTATTTTCGATCCGAATCAAAAGCCGGCCGGCGGCCGTCACAAACTGTACGCTGACTTCCGCTGTGGGGCAAGTATCCCTGGCAGCCATTGCACCTTCCACAGCGTTGTTCAAAAGATTGCACAGCAGGCTGGCCAGATCTGCCGAGACAAGGTCCAGTCTGGTCGGGAAGCTGCCCGCCACAGAGAACCGTATCCCGGCGTCCTCACAGCGGCGTGCGGCGGCAGTCAGGGCACTGTTTGCAATGGGGTGATCGGCGTACCGGCGCATTGCTTTCAGCTGAAGCCTGGTCAGACTTTCCAGATAAGTCTGGGCTTCGGCGATGCGTCCTGCATCCAGCAATGCCAACACCTGGCGATAATGACGGCACATGTCGTTGTGCAGTGCCTGGGCATTGAAGCGGCTGTTTTCCTGGAGAGACAGGGTCTCCCGCTGCAGGATTTCCTCGGTCTGCGCTTCCCAAAACCGAAGCTCCATGGAATCCTGCCGGTAACAGACAATCCATGCAGCCAACACGAAGGAAAGTCCGAGCACCACGCTGAAAAACAGGGGAAAGAAGGAGAGAACAATCGTAGGAAATTGAGTCATGGCGTGTCCTCCTGCTCCAGGAGCTGACGCAGGTAGAGCCGCGCGGCATCCGGCTGGTTTTGCTGTAAATATCCCTGCACGGCAACCAGGTGATTCTGTGCCTCATGCTGATCGGAGCGCAATTGTTCCAAAGCCTGGGCCTGCTGCTGAAGCAGATGATACAGCTTTTGCTGGTGTGCGGCAATCCGTTCCATGCGGTTGCGCTGAATGCGGTGCTGCTGCCAGACAACCAGCGGCAGGATGGCGATGGCCGCCGCACACATGGACAGCATCAGCAAGGTGAAGACCGGCGTGTGCAGACCACCCTGCAAAAACAGCACCACGTTGGTCAGCGTGAACAGCAGATAGACTACGCAGCCACACCATTTTGCCACGCTTCGGGGACGTTTTGGCCAGCGCTGGAGCATGGAATACGCACGTATCAGCAAAAAGATCCCGATGGTCAGACAAAAGAGATAGGTGGCCCACACCAGAAAGGTGACGGGAAACAGCTGCTCTACGTTGGTTGCGGTTTGGAATTTCGCAAAGAAAAGGGGGAGGGCGATGCCTGTGGGACTGTCCACAAACAAAAACAGCAGGCTGAAGAAGAGGCAGGCTTCCGGCAAGGAAATTCCCACGCAGAAGGACAGCATCAGAATATTGAAGATCTGCTGAGGCAGGCCCCACATCATTAAAGACGTGGTAGTATCGTGCAGAACGGAATCCATTTGCAGATACAATTTGACAGACTGCACGACCGCAATATAACACGCCCAAAGCCGTGGATGCGGAGCGCGCCACGGGACACGCCAGGGAAGGACTGCCAGAATAATGATGAACGGCGGTGCATTGAAAAAGTAAGAATGCCAGAAAACCGAAGCACTCACGTTTTGACCTCCTGAGACAGGGTCTGGACATAACGAAGAAAACTTGCCCGCACACTGGGAGCAAAGCGACGGCTGACCGGGACAACAGTACCGTTGTTCAACAGAATCTGTCCGGCGCTGTAGGTACGGACACTGGCCCAGCATACAGCGTAACTCTTATGACACTGACAAAAGAGGATGGGGTCCAGGCGGACCAGAAGATCCTCCAGCTTTTCCTGGGTGAGCAGATCCTCCTGCTGGCAGTGGACCCGCGTGGTCCGCAGCCGCCGTTCGATCCAGCAAATCTGATGCTGCTCCACCAGATGGGTGATTCCGTCTGCGTACAAGGCTACTCGCTGCGGGTCCTGTCCCTGCATGCGGGCCTGCAATTTTTCCAGCAGACGGGGCAGACGACTGTTCATCTCGTTTTTCAGAATAAATGCAGTGTGCTGGACGTCATAGACATCCTGGGCATACGACAGAAAAGCGGTTAAAAAGATAATCTGGCAGTCCGGACAAAAAGTCAGTAATTTTTCTGCCAGCCGGATGCCGTCTTCTTTGGGCATGCGGATATCCAGAACAGCCAAAGAAAAGGGGTGACTCTGAGCGGCGGTGAGCAGTTCCTGAGAATCATGAAATGCCTGTATCCCGTGCGGCTGTCCCATCCGGGTCAGCTGCTGGTTCAAAAATGTCTGGAGCTGCGCCAGAAATGCGGTGTTGTCATCGCAGATGGCGACTTCCCAGTAAGAATCACTGGCCATAGGAAAATCCTCCTTGGGTGAACACTGTCTGTATTATAGCATATCCGACCATTCTTGTGCGAAATGATAACCAGTTTTGCACAGAAAACGACCAGTTTTGTAAATAATATGGTGCGCCGCCAGGAGAACGGGTAATATGATTCTTATATATGAAAATGGATAGGTGTACTTTGTCCGGGAAAAATGGGGAGCCCGGAACAGCAGTGAGGAGGAGTCTTAGATGGAACGGATGAAACGAATTCTGGCGGCGTTTCTTGCGGTCAGTATGCTGCTGACTTCGTTCCCCAGTGCAGTCTTTGCACAGGGCCCGGAAAGCGCGGCCACACAGGAAACGGCCTTGCCGGCAGAGGAGGTCCTTGCCTGGGAGGATTACCTTTACACAGTTCTGGAAGACGGCACGGTATCCATCTGCGGCTATACCGGGACCCTGGACGAGGACGAAGAATTCCTCATTGCGGATATTCCGGCCCAAATTGATGGGAAAGATGTGACCCAAATTGCACAGGAGGCGTTTGCCGACCAGGCGGACCTGTACGCAGTACGTCTGCCGGAAACCGTCACCTTTGTGAACAATGCGGCTTTTTACCAGTGCGACAACCTGAAGCTGCTGGCGTTCCGGGGTGATTTGCCCGCTTTTGGCATTACGCTGGCGGAAGGCAGCCACTCCCTGCAGACCGTGCTGTTATTGCAGGATCAGGATACAGAAATGCTGTCGCTTTTGCTGGGCAATGACCTGGGGGAGGAACAGGCCGCATCTGTAGAGCTGAAATCCTGCGCCGACCTGGATGAACTGGATGCCAGCTGGCAGCAGGCCACGACCGAAACACCCGAAGAAGATACGGCCCCTTCTCAGGAGGAAAGCGGGGAAGCGGAGGAAAGCACAGTACCAGCGCCGGAGGCTGTGACCGCACCGGAACCGGCTGTGCTCCCGGATTCTGTGCCGGTGCAGCAGGCTCCCACCCAGCAAGCTCCCGCCCAGCCGGCAGCCGCTGCAGAGGATACTACAACCGCCACCATCATTCAAAGCGGCAGCTGCGGTACGGATGTCACCTGGAGCCTTTCCTCTGACGGAACGCTGACCATCTCGGGAAACGGAGGAATCAAATCATACCCCAACCGGGATGCCCCCTGGAAATCTTATAGCAATCGGATCACAAGGCTGGTCCTGGAGGAAGGCATTACCTTCATCGGTGCAAATGCTTTTTATGCTTTGTCGGCACTGACGGAGCCGGTGACCTTCCCGCAGAGCCTGGAGAGCATTGGCAGCGGTGCGTTTTATGGCTGCCGTAATCTGACGGGCGATCTGATCCTGCCCCACAATATTACTACCATCGGAGCGCAGGCGTTTCAAAATTGTTCCTCGCTGAATGGCATTCTTTCCCTGCCGCGCAATCTCAGCGTTTTGGAAGAGAACGCGTTTTACGGCTGCAGCGGTTTGACCGGAACCCTGGAACTGCCGCAGAACCTGATTCAGATCGGCGAAAATGCGCTGCGGGGCTGCAGCGGCTTTACTGGAGAACTGGTGATTCCCGACAGCGTGGAAACCATCGGGTCCGGTGCATTTTATGGAATGTCCGGCATCACCAGTCTGCGCTTTGGCAGCGGACTGCTTACTTTTGCCGGTACTACATACCCCGCGGCGACCATGGGGAACATGACGGCCCTGCAGCAGGTCACCTTTACCGGAACCGTGCCTCCCGCAGTGGAAAACAGCGCATTGTTTACCGGCTGTGACGGGCTGGAGCGCATCATCGTCCCTCTTGCTGCCTATGAGGAGTATGCCAGCACACTGTCGGCTTTCCTGCCTGACCGGGCCCGGTTGGTTCCGGATGAGGAGACGGGCGACTTTGTGGTACAGGATAACGTATTGCTCGCCTACCTTGGCAGCGAAACCACAGTGGAAGTCCCGGAGGGTGTGACGGCCATCGGGGAAGCAGCGTTCCGCGCCAATGGGACGGTGGAACGGGTGGTATTGCCCGACAGTGTTGTGGCCATCGGGCAGCGTGCCTTCCAGAACTGCACGGCCCTGACCGAGGTGTCGGCTTCTGCGGCACTGGAGCAGATCGGCTCCCAGGCGTTCACGGGCTGCACCGCCCTCACCACGCTGGAACTGCCGCAGACGGTCCGCAGCATCGGGGCCTCCGCTTTTGAGGGCTGTGCTGCCTGGCAGACCACCTTGCACCTGCCGGCACTGGAAACACTGGAGACCCGTGCCTTTTTCGGCTGCACTGCGCTGAGCGGGGCGGAACTGGGCGGACCCATCGCGGAAATCGGAGATTCCGCTTTCCAGGATTGTACCGGGATGACCAGCCTGACGCTGCCGCAGACCCTGCAGCGGATCGGGGCAGAAGCTTTCCGCAAAAGCGGCATCACAGGAAATCTCACAATTCCCGGCAGTGTCACCGAGATCGCAGACAGAGCTTTTCATGATTGTGATGGACTGGACGGTACCCTGACCATTGAACCGGGCGTCAAGACCATCGGGGACTCGGCCTTTGGCAGCTGCGGCGCATTGTCGGGTGACCTGATCCTGCCCGACACCATTACATCCCTGGGAAGCAATGCCTTTGCCGGCTGCTCCGGGCTTACCGGCACGCTGCACCTTCCCGAATCGCTGACGGAACTGGGAACCTACTGCTTCAGCGGCTGCAGCGGTATCACCGGTACGCTGCGCATCCCCGACGACGTGACCTACCTGCCGGAAGGCGCCTTCGCCTCCATGGAGGGGGTGACGGATCTGATCGTGGGAACCAGCGTGGAAAGCTGCTATTTTGATGCCAATTACGAGTACACCAATGTCTTTTATCATACGGATCTTTCCACGATCACACTGTTGGGAACGTACACATTCTTTTCGTCCTTCTATAGCATGGTGAAACCTGACACAGTGTACGTGGGAACTGAGCAGTATGCGGAGCTCATGCAGATTTGTGCCGACACGTTCTTGCTTTACCACATCGACGTCCGCGTGCGGGAAAGCACCGGGGACTTTGCTGTGGTAGACGGCGAACTAGTGGCCTACAACGGCACGGATTCTGAAGTGACTGTGCCTGACGGGGTAACCTCCATCGGTCCTTATGCCTTTTCCGACCGTGTGGAAGTGGTCTCTGTCACGCTGCCGGAAGGAGTCACCGCCATCGGGCAGGGGGCCTTTTATCAGAACGGGAACCTGACCCATGTGACGCTGCCTGCCTCGCTCACCACGGTGGGGGAGAAGGCATTTTACAGGTGCACTGCCCTGGAGGGGGCGCTGATCCTGCCCGGCAATGTTACAGAAGTGGGCCCCTATGCCGTTTACTATTGCTCCGGCCTGACCGAACTCCGGCTTCCGGCAAAGCTGCAGACTATGGGAGCAGCCGCTTTTTCCGGCTGCCGCAACCTGACCGGAACACTGGTGATTCCGGAAGGCCTGACGGTAATTCCGGCCGGTGCTTTTTCCGGCTGCGCACTCCTCTCCGGCCTGGACCTGGGAAACTCGGTCACAAACATTGAAGGCAATGCCTTTGGAAACTGCTCCGGCCTGTCGGGAACCCTTGTCTTGCCGGACAGCCTTACCTCCCTGGGAAGCACTGCTTTTGAAAATTGCTCCGGTCTGACCGGCACACTGACGCTGCCCGCAGGCTTGCAGACGCTGGGAGCCGATGCTTTCTCCGGCTGTTCCGGCATGACCGGAACCCTTGTAGTGCCCGATGGTGTGGCAACTCTGCCGCAGCGTGTTTTTGCAGGTATGACAGGCATCACCGGGCTGCAGCTCGGCACAGGCCTGAGCACGGTGGACGCGGCGAGCAAGGCGGCGGACGGCCCGCTGTACGGGATGACAGCCCTGGCGGAGATCACATTTATGGGAGCTACGCCGCCCACCCAAAAGGGCTCCAACAATTTCCTGCAGTCACTGGAGGCGCTTCGCACCGTCTTTGTGCCGCAGGAGGGATACACCGCCTACTCGTCCTGGCTGCTGAACCGGCTGCCCGACGGCGCACGCCTGCTGGTTATCGGGGCGTCCTCGGATTTCCAGATTGAGGATGGGGTTCTGGTGGCCTACCTGGGACAGGGAGGGGAAGTGACCGTCCCTGATGACGTGACTTCCATCGGGGAAGGTGCTTTCAAAAACTGTGATACGCTGACCAGCGTCATACTGCCCGAAGGCTTGCAAAGCATCGGGGAAAGTGCTTTTGAAAATTGCACCGGTCTGACCGCGGTACAGTTCCCGGCCACATTGCGGGAAGTGGGGGACCGTGCATTTTACGGCTGCTCTGCCCTGCAGGCTGCTGACCTGCCGGATGAGCTGACCACTCTGGGCAGTTATGCATTTTATCAATGTACCAGCCTGGCGGAAGCACATTTTCCGGCCGGGCTGGTTGAGGTGCCCTCTTTCCTCTTTACCGGCTGCGGGCTGACCAGCATTGCACTGCCGGAGACGGTCACCGTCATCGGCGAGTCGGCGTTCCAGGACTGCACATCCCTGTCCGGCACGCTGACTTTGCCCGCCTCCCTTCAGAATCTGAAGAGCAGCGCGTTCCGGGGCTGCACCGGGCTGACCGGTCTTGTCCTTCCGGAAGGATTGACGGTGCTTGGGAGCAGGGCTTTTTACGGCTGCACCGGACTTTCCGGGGAACTGCACATTCCCGAGACCGTCACCTCCATTGGTCAGAGTGCCTTCCTGAACTGCTCGGGCTTTACAGGAAGCCTGATATTTCCGGATGGATTGACTTCTTTGGGAGAGTCCGCTTTCAGCGGGTGCAGCGGGTTTACCGGCGCGCTGAAAGTCCCCGACGGGATCACTGTATTGAACGTTGGGGTCTTTTCTGACATGGACCAGATCACCTCCGTGGAGTTCGGCACAGGGCTGACCAAATTCGCCAGTGTGACAGTGGACCTGAATCATCCCTTGTGGGGAATGACCTCTGTGACCAGCCTGACCTTCCGTGGCAATACGGTCCCTGAGTGGGACGGCCCCTATGGTGAGGACATGACGGTGTTTACACCCTTGACCTCACTGGAAGTGGTTTATGTGCCGGGAGAAAGCTATGGCGCTTATTCCAGCCAATACGCCTCCAGCCTTCCGGAAGATGTGCGCCTGGAAGCCTACGGGGCAGTGCCCGGGGAGGATTCCTATATCAGTGACGGGGTGCTGTATGGATACTGGGGGACGGATCCCACCTTCGAAGTGCCTTACGGCGTCACCACCATTGCAGAGAATGCCTTCCGTAATCATACGGAGCTGACCACGGTCATCCTGCCGGACACCGTGACCACCATCGAAATGGGGGCCTTTGAGGGATGCACCGGGCTGACCGGGCTGACCCTGCCCGCCTCCCTGACCGAAATCGGGGTTCGTGCCTTCTACGGCTGCACCAGCCTGGACGCCCTTTCCCTGCCGGAGGGACTGCAGAAGGTGGGAACATACGCCTTCTATGGCTGCACCGGCCTGAAGGGCAATCTGACAATCCCTGCATCCCTGACGGAAATCGGCAACTATGCCTTTGCCAAATGCACCGGCCTGGACGGCACTCTGACGGTGGAACCGGCGGAGCGGACAGGCCTGGGTCAGTCTGCCTTCAGCGGCTGCACCGGGCTGACCGGTCTGCAGCTGGGAGAAGGGCTGCAAAAGCTGGATCACATGGTCTTCTCCGGGTGCAGTTCCCTCCAGGGCACGCTGGTCCTGCCCCAGTCCCTGACCGCCATTGACGGAAATGCGTTCAATGGATGCAAAGGCCTTTCCGGGACGCTGCAGCTTCCGGAAGGCCTGACCAGTGTGGGCGGCTAGGCCTTCAGCGGCTGCAGCGGCATCACCGGGGAACTGACCATTCCCGACGGTGTGACTACCCTGACGGCGGGTGCATTCTCCGGTATGTCGGGGGTGACTGCACTGGTGTTTGGCACGGGCCTGCAAAGCATTTCAACCAGCAGCAGAGAAACTGATTGGCCGTTGTATGGCATGACATCCGTGACAGAACTCACCTTCCTGGGAGAGGAAGTCCCTGTCTGCAACGGTGACAATCCGCTGTCCGTGCTCACGGCACTGCAGACCATTTATGTCCCGGCGGATTCCCTGGAAGCTTACCAGGCGGCCTTTGGAACGGGGCTGCCCGCGGGGGTGGAATTCTCCACCGATATTTTCAATGCCCGAGTGGGCAATCTGTCCGCAGACAAAGTCTACAGCAAAACTGTGGTGCTGCGCTGGGATGCCCATGACAGCGACCAGGTGATCGGCTATACGGTGGAGCGAAACAGTGTTGTGGTCGGCCAGACCCAGGACTGCACCTTCACCGACAGCGGCCTGACCACAGATGCAGACTATACCTACCGGGTCTATGGATACAGTTCGGATGGCCGTACCACCGGTGTTGCCGCCCTGACGGTAACACCCCGGGAGCCGCAGATCCTGGATATTCTGGTGGCAAACGGCACAGACCGCGTGAACATTGACAACACCCTGCAGATTCGTGTGCGGGATTTCGGCAATCTGGAACCCCTGGATGGCCGCCAGACGGTGGGACAGCTCTATTACCTGGACGGGGAAAACCGTGTCCTGATCGGCACAGGAACCTTGGATGAGGCGCTGAGTAACCCGGGCACGGGGGTCTATACCATCCACTGGGACATCACGGATCTGCCCGACGCTCCGTTCACCGTGCTGTTTACGCTGACCGATGTGGACGGCGGGGAGGCAAGTCTCTCCCGGACCCTCACCCTGGACCACAGCATGCCCAAATCCATACTGGGCTTTTCGGCCGTGGCGGACAGCTCTCTCATCCGGCTGAGCTGGCTGGTGGCCGAGGAAGCCGATACTGTGGGATACCATATCTATCGCCGGGCCGAGGGGGAGGAGCATTTTACTCTGCTGGCCACGCTGAACGACCGGTTCAGCCTGCAGTATACCGACGGCCGCATTGATGACCAGACCCTGTATTACTACTATATTGTGGGCGTGAATACCCTCCAGCAGGAGGGCGAACCCTCCTCCCTGGCAGTCGCTTCCCTGGTCCCGGATACCGAGGGCCCCGTCATTGCCAGCCTGACCCCGGCGGACGGCAGCTCCCTCAAGGGGAAGGTGACCTTCACCCTGCAGGCCGAGGACAACTATGCCGTGACGGGAAGCAGCCTGGAATATGCTGTGGGGGATCAGCCTGCCGAGACAGACTGGACGCTGCTCCATGAGAGCGGCGGTGCGCTGTGCACGGCGGAACTGGATACCACAACTCTGCCCGACGGCCCCCTGCAGCTGCGTGCCCTGGCCTGGGACGGCGCCGGAAACCAGAGCGAGACTCTGATTGCCCGCTATACTATCCGCAACAACGGCCCTGCCGCTGTGACGGGACTGAGCGGCGAAAGCACCGCCACCACCATCACCCTGCGGTGGGAGGAGCCGGCGGAGGACGTGGCCGTTTTCCGGGTGGAGCAGAAGCAGCCGGACGGCAGCTTCTCACCGGTGGAGGAGGTCCGGGGCGTGCTGGGCGTCAATCTGTACGACCTCACCCCGGATACCGATTATACCTTCCGCGTCGTTGCCGGAGATTCGCTGGGAACCTTCGGCGAGCCCTCGGAGGAGATCACCGTGCACACCCAGGCGGACACTGAACCTCCTGTGATCACCAGCCTGCGGCCCACACCGGCTTCCTATACCGATGAGATCCCCTTCCAGGCGACCGTTACCGATGCGTGGGACGTGCAGTCCATCACGGTACAGGTCTCCACCGACAACCTGGAGTGGACCGACTTCTTTACCCAAACCTATGACACCCCGGCAAAGACCCGGACCCTTTCCTGCCCTCTGCCCCTGAGCGAATATGAGGAGGGCCTGCTGTGGGTCCGTGCCGTGGCCACCGACAGCGCCGGCAACACAAGCAGTACCGGCGAGGATGCCCCCTTCGTTCAGTATTACATCGACCGGACTGCCCCTGCAGCGCCCCAAAGCGTAATGGCGGCGGGAGCAGGCGGCTGCATCCGGATCAGCTGGGAGCAGGGAACAGAGGACGACCTGGGAACCTACTCCGTCTACCGCAGCGAGTCTGCCGACGGGGAGTTTGTGCTGCTCCAGGACGGCCTGCAGACAGTGGACTGGCTGGACCGCACAGTGCAGCCAGAACGGACATATTACTATCAGGTTGTCGTGAACGATACGGCCGGCAATCCCAGTGAACCGTCGCCCATCGTTTCCGCTACGGCAGAACAGGATACTGTGGCGCCCACGGTGGTCAGCTTTGCTCCGGCATCGGGCAGCCCCATGGGCCCGGCGAAAACCAGCGCCAGCCTGATGGTGCAGGATAACCGGGCGGTTGCCTCGGTGGAGCTGGAATACAGCCATGACGGCCAGGACTACCAGACGCTGAAAAACTGGCAGGAATTGAATGTGGCCAGTCAGGTCCTGAGCTTCTTCTGCCCGGTGGAGAAATTCTCCGACGGGGATACGATGTATCTGCGCGCCCGGGCAACGGATGCGGCGGGCAATACCGGAGAATGGGCAACAGCACAGTACCCCATTGATACCACGGCCCCCACCCTGATGGAGGGCACTGCCGCGTATGAAGATGGCGCGGTGGAACTGCAGTGGACCGGCGGAGCAGAGCAGGACCTGGCGGCCTACCGCATTTACAGAAGTCAGGACGGCGGCGAAAGCTACCGCCTGCTGGGACAGACCGCCCCCGGCGAGACCCGCTATACCGATACCAGCCTGGCTTTGCAGGAGATCGCCTATACCTATCAGGTGGAGGCTGTGGATGAGGCGGGCAACACGGCCCGTCTGGATCTCGGGACCGTTCAGCTGCCCAACCGCAGTGCGCCCAAGCCGGAACTCAGCTGTGACACCGTGCTGGAAGTGGGCGTGGAGTACGTCTTTGACGCCACCCTGTCCAAGGATGACAAGGGAATTGCCGGGTATGAGCTGGATTTCGGGGACAATACCACAGCCTCCCAGGCGGTGGCGGTCCATGCCTATCATCAGACCGGCGACTTTACCGTTACCCTGACGGTGACCAATACCGACGGCCTGGTCTCGACCCTGCGCCGGCAGATTCATGTGAAGGAGCGCAACCTCATCGGCCATGCCAAGGTGCAGGTCCTGGACGAGAGCGGCGCCCCGGTCATCGGTGCTGCGGTCTACTTTGACCTGGGGGAGGAGGATCAGGCCATCCGCCTGACGGATTCTCAGGGCAATGTGGAGTTTGACGGCACGGTGGGCAGGCATACGGTGGCCTGCCTGATTGCCGACAACCAGTGGCTGCCGGCCAAAAAGGAAATCGAGCTGCTGGCCGGACAGGAAACCTCTCTCACCATCACCATGGTCAAGCAGACGCTGGTGGAAGGCAACTTTGAGATCAACCGCATGACCTACGAGGAGATCGTGGCGGCGGGCATTGATGTGACCAAGCCGGAAAACCAGTGTATTCTGAAGGTTACCGTACACCTGACCTATGGCGGCAGCAACATCAATCACTCCTTCAACTACAACCCCACAACCCAGGAGACCAGCAGCAATCCCATCGTTGTGCGTTCGGACGGGGAAATCCACGAGCTGATTGTGCAGCCGCTGTGCAGCGGCAGCCTTTCCGTCAAGGAGGAGGGCGATGCGCCGGAGGTAGATGTACCGGACTACATCTTCTCCCATGAAGTGTCCATTGCCTATCTGGACATTCCGGTGGGGGCCTCCGCCCTCAAGGATATGTTCGATGTGCGTCTTCACATCCTGAACAACGCCTCCTCCGATTTCCCCCTGCTGGACAATGAGGTGGAGCTCAATCTGCCGGAAGGCCTGACCCTGATGGATGCCTACGACAGTGAGTCCGAAGCCAACGTATCCATCGGAGAAATCCCCGGTCAGTCTGCCGAGACCATCCGTTGGATCATCCGCGGGGACGAAGTGGGCAAGTACGATCTGTCGGCGGACTATGCCGGCGTGCTGGGCGGTTTCAATGTGCCGCTTCAGGCCTACTTTGCCGCATCCGAGCCGCTGGAAGTCTATGGGCTGTCCGGGATGGAGATGACCATTGAAATCCCCGACGAGCTGGACAACGGTTCGTTCTATTACAATGTCATTCTGGCCAACAACGGCGCGGTGGATCTGTACCAGCCGCGGATCCGCACCGGGTCCAAGCTGATACAAGCCCTTGTGTACAACAATATGGGCGAGGATGTCACCGACAGCATGCAATGGCTGGTGGACGAGACGGACAGCGGCTTCGAGCTCGTGCCCGATGTGTCGGAAAACATACAGGTTCTGCCGGCGGGATACCGTCTGGTACATCGCTATGTGGAAATCGACCAGACGGATTACAGCATCATGGAGCAGAAGCTGAACGAATACGCCCTGGAAATCGAAGAGGGTTATGGCGTGAAAGTCCACATCGAACAGCGCCCGCTGTCCGACTTTACGGGGGCGCTGTCCGCGACGGTGGACTCTGTGAGCAAGGCGGAACAGACCCTGACGACCAATCAGGATGCGCTGGCCTACCTGATGGACAACGGCCAGTATGTCTATTGGAGCCTGTTCAAATCCAGCGGAGAGATCGCCGACATGATGCCCACCCAAACTGAGCGGGACATGTGGACCTTGCTGGGCGTGGTAGGCGGCAATAACAAGTTCACTGAGCTGCTGGAGGGCGCCGACCCCGATGCAGTCCGCGACATTCTGCTGCGTGCCATGGAGCTGAGCGTGGAGTCGAACGAGAGCGCACAATACACCTTTGTTTCCCAGTTCTTTGGTTCTCTCAACGACTGGATCAACAGTGACCTGGGCGGAAATGAAGGGATGCTGGCCATCAGCAATGTGCTGGAGAAAAAAGCCTCCGGTTGGACCGACAGTGCCATCAGCGGCGCCAGTAAGGTCATGAAGGAAACCCTCCAGGATACCATTTCCAGCATCTTCAAGAACAAACGATGGAATGCGTTTCAATCGGTATTCCAGGCGGGAAGTGACAGCCTCACCAAATTGGTTTGGGATGAATTCAAGGCGACTCTGCAGGGAAAGGATTCCGATCTTGCCCAAAGACTGAAAGAACTGAATCTGACAGAAAAAGATCTTTGGGATGTATTGTACGATGTTTTGTCCAACGAGGACATGAATGATGTCTGGAAGGCATTGGGATTTGATTCCAACGTCAAGAATCTTTTGCTGAGCAAAGTGGAGGAGAATCCCGAAGATCTGGCACTGTACCTGGCAGCCCGCAGCTCCATGAACAGTTACATCCTGTATCTCGACGCGATCATCGAATATAGCAGAACGGATTCCCGGGGTGCCCGGGCGCTGGTGAACGCTGCCAAAGAAATCCGCACGATTCTTCTCAATGAGGGAAATGCCAACCCGGATTTCTGGAGTCAGCTGATCAGTACGGTGAAGCAAGGCGTTTTTGGTTATATCGATAAACAAGTCAAAAATTTGATTTCTACCTACATCTGTCAGGGGATCCTGATGGGAATCAAGGCATTCATGTTCGTGTCGGATAACCTGCTGAACACCAAAGAGCAGCATGAAATCGCGAACAATATCTTTTATATCGGCTGTATGAGTGAGGCGATCCGTGCCGGACTGCAGGTACGCCAAGCGGCCTATAAGGGCCAGGGAACGGAGGAAACCGCCAGCAATTACATGGAGATGATTCACTATCTGCTGAACCTGCGGGAAATGGGAGAAGAACAGGTGGCGGCCCTTGGCATAGCCATGGAGATTGCCCCCGGCGTTCTGGACAGCAAGGAATTCCTCCAGGCTGCGACCCAAATCTCGGGTCTGACATCCTCCATTTCCTGGCTGAAATGGCGCGATGCTGTGGAGGACCGGATCACATTGCTGCGGGTACAGCTTCTGCGCAGCCCGCTGCAGCAGGACAGCACCGCCCTCACGGCGCCGGAAGTGACCTTTGACTACAGCAAGGGCCAGACGGTGCAAAGCTTCAGTGATCGCTATGAGTATTCTCTCGACAACGGTGTGGACTGGATTCGCTGTGCCGGCACGCCCATTGCGGTGGAGCAAAGCTTCGGCCACACCGAACTGCTGGTTCGTGCCGTGGGTGGGGATACCGCCAACGAAAGCCTGACCGCCCGTCTGAGCATCTATCCGCCGGCGGCCCTCAACGGTCTGCGGGTGATCCAGACCCAAAACGGTTACCGTGTGGAAGGCCTGGACCGCAGCCGCACCTATCAGGTGACCTTCTCACAGACACCCGTCAGCTATTCCTACGGCGATGCGCTGGAGATGAATGTGCCTGAGGGCAGTTCCACCTTTGACTACCAGACCGCAGAGAACTTTGCGTATGTGTACGTCCGGGCAGTGACCGATGACCTGCACTATGCCTCCTATGTGGCGGCGCCGCCGGTCTATCCCATGGTCAACATTTCGGTGGATACCATGGGCTCCGGCACAGTGTCCGGCAGCGGCCGGTATGAGTACGGAACCACCGTCACGCTCTATCCAACCACAGCCAGCGAGGTTTATGAGTTCGCCGGCTGGTATGAGGATGGATACCTGATCAGCAACCAGCCGACCCTGACACTGCAAGCCCAAAAGGACTGCCTCATTGTGGCACGGTTCGAAAAGATCATCCTTGACTGGGAGACAGTTGCACAGACCCAGCGTGCGATTGGTATTGAGGCCGGAACTCCCGTGCAGGATGTGGTGGACTACTTTACCGCTGAGGAACAGGGGATTACGGCGCGACTGACCGACGCCGACGGCCAGGAAACCGATACCCTTGCCACCGGCGATATCCTCTACCTCAATGATACCCCCTATTATGTTGTGGCGATGGGCGATGTGGACGGAGATGGCGATACCGACCAGACGGATCTGGATGCCATGGTGGATTACCTGAACTGCACAAAGGAACTAGAGGGAGTGTATCTGGAGGCGGGCCTGTTCTGCCGCAACGAGGACATGGACCTATTTGACGTTTACCAGGCACTGGAGTACATGCAGAAAGGAGCGGTCTCATGAAACATCGAAACTACTGGGCCCTGTTCCTGACCGTGGTGCTGCTGGCAGCCTGGTTCCCGTCCGCCTGTTTTGCAGAGGATCACCTGCAGCTGGACACAAGGACTGAGACGGAAGGCAACCGTATCACGGTCACCGTGCAGCTGTGGGATTATATCGACCCGCAGGATGGTATCCAGGGCCTTCAGATTGATGTGGATACCTCCTCCCTGGACCAGACACAGCTCCATGTGGAAGAACCTCAGTCACTGATTGAGGATACTACCGCCTACACCAACACAGCGGTCTGGAATCCGGAAAGAGGAATCCTCCGGTTGAACTACCTGCGATTTGAGGGACAATTGCCTGCCCCCACCAGGGACGTGATGACCTTTGTCTTGCAGGTGGACCCCAATGTGGCACAGGGCGGTACGGTGACTTTGCCGGTCACTGCCAAATTGCAGATGGTTTCGGGACTGCAAACCACTTTGCGGACCGATTGCCAGGTGACCTATGACGCACAGGCCGAAGGGTATGTCAGCGTAACCATCACCTGGGGAGCACTGGACTATACCTATTCGGACGGGGTCTGGAATCCGGACACGTATCTCTATGAAGGCGAAAGCTGGTCGGACAATAACACCGGCTTTGTGACCGTGGAAAATGAGGGTAATCTGCCCACCACGGCACAGGTCATGTTTACATCCAGCCTTTCAGAGATTGCAGGCAGCTTTTATGTAGACGGTTCGCTTTTGCAGGAACCCATCTACCTGGGCCTGGGAGAGAGCCGGACCGCCAACCTGGTCCTGGAGGGAAAGCCCGGCCAGACATTCCAGCAGACAACGCTGGGAACGGTTACGATTCAAATCGGGGAGGAATGACCAATGGAAAAGGAAAAAAAGAAATCCATCCCGCTGTGGGGCGCCGTGCTGCTGGTAGTCGTTGCAGCCATTGCTGTGTGCGTAGCGGTATGGGCGGTGTTTTCCCAGCCGGCGCGCCCGGTTCTGGCGCCGGATCAGGCGCCTGCCCAGGAACCGGCAGCCGAAAGCATCCCGGGGGACAGCGGTGAAAAACTGGAAAGCCCGGAGGGCGGCGGCAGTGTCAGCCTGACCTATTCCCGCGACGTGACCATCGACCTCAGCGACGAAACGGCTATGCTGTACTTTGCCAACCCGGGACGTTCCAACCAGGATATGGTCTTGCAGGTGGTCATCCGGGATAACGTCATTGTGCAGTCCGGCACACTGGCCCCCGGCAATCAGGTGCAAAGCCTGACGCTGCTGCAGGATGCCGCCGATATGCTTTCTCCCGGCAGCTACGAGGGAAACTTTACAGTTCTGTATTACGATCCCGATACGGGAGAAAAAGCGATGGTCAACACAGAAATTCCGCTGACCATCACGGTGCAGGAGTAATGTTTGTGCCTTTCCGGCATTCACATACAAGAATCAAGAATAGGAGGAACCTTTTATGAAGCGAATCATTTCTTTCACCCTGGCGCTGGCGTCCGCCCTGGCCCTGGCAGCGCCTGCAATGGCAGAGGAAGCGACCATCGGGCAAGGAAGCCAGAACATCGAGGTATATGCCAAGTATGAGGACGGCAGCACCACCGGCACAGTCTACAGCGTGGATATCTCCTGGGGGGACATGCAGTTTACCTATGCCAAGAGCGGCTCCCGTACCTGGGACCCGTCGGATCATACCTACGATGACAGCACCACCAGCGCCTGGACCGCCGATGGCAATACGATCACCGTGACCAACCATTCCAATGCAGATGTGACGGCCAGCTTTTCCTTCGCGCCGCTGAGTAACCTCCCGGATTTGCAGGGCAGCTTCTCCATTCCCACGCAAGCGCTGGCGGCCGGCGTAGAAAATGATTATGTCGGGGCGGACAGCCTGACCACTGCACTGACCCTGAGCGGCGACTACACCGGATCGGGGGAGTTTGTCCAAGTGGGTACGGTGACGGTTACAATCCAGTAAGAGAAAGGAGCACGACAATATGAAAAAGGCAGTTTCACTGGTCTTGGCAGCGATGATGGCCGTCGCACTGCCCGGTGCGGCCCTGGCCGTCGAACCGGAGGATCAATCACATGATGTTACCGGACATTATGTGAGCGGGGGAGAAAGCTCGGTTGTATACAGTGTGGATATCACCTGGGATCCGCTGAATTTTACCTATACGGATGCCTTTGAGGGCACTTGGAACGCTCAAGAACATGTATATCAAGGTGCAACTCCCGCAAGCTGGACACCCGGGAATGCGACCATTACCGTGACCAACCACTCCAATGCTGCAATTACAGCCACACCCAGCTACCAGGCTGAACCGGAATTTGGAAGTGCCAGTATGACTTTCAATAAGAACTCGCTTACGGTGGCAAGTGCGGATAATGGATTGGAAGGAGCGCCAGGACAGGCTGTGAATGGAACGATTCAGGTGACACCCTCCGGCTCCCTGCCTGAAGGAACCAACGATACGATCGGAACCATCACCATCACAATCTCGTGATGTGGCGCTTTTGAGCCACGCAGTCGGAAACCAGATCGACTGATACGTAACATGTTCCCCCGGAGACAGGGACCACCCTGCTTTCGGGGGAACATTGTTTTTACGTAGAAATGTGGAATTGCGGGGCAAAGGAATCCGAGAGGGCGGGATTGCCATCTGCCTCCCTGTACAAGGTGGGGACGGGGGAAAGCAGAGCCAAGGATGCCGGCCGGCATTCAGAAACGGGAGAAGGTGCGGAAAGCCACAAACCAGGCCGGGCGCTTTTGTATGGCTTGCCAATTGACCTGAGAAGAAAAATCTGTATAATAAAATTAGAATGATTCTAAAAAATAATGGTGTTGAGTACTGTGACTAAATACGGAAAAAAGATTCTGGAAATTGTAAGTTCCTCTCACAGCCATATGACGGCTGAGGAGATTTTTGATGTGCTCCGGCAAACCTATCCCACCGTGGTTCTGGCTACCGTTTACAATAACCTCAACCGCCTGTGGCAGGACGATTTGATCCGCAAGGTGTCGGTGGAGGGAATGCCGGACCGGTATGACCGAATCCAGCGCCATGACCATCTGGTGTGCAAACAGTGTGGCAGGTTGCTGGACATTGATTTGGGGGACCTGACCAAACAGCTGGAAAAAAAGGCGGGGCTCTCCATTTTGTCGTATGATCTCAAGCTGACCTATCTGTGTGAGGACTGCAAAAAGAAGATAGAAAGAAACGGAGCGTGAGGAAACTGAACCATCTGCCCTTATCTGTCCGAGTCCCCATTGAGGCGGACAACCCCAGTATTGTCCGCTGGGAGGAAAAGTGTATTCGCTGCGGCATGTGCAAGGAGGCTTGCACCAACCTGATGGGAGTACATGGAACCTATACCCTGGAAGAAACCGGCGGAAAAGCCATCTGCATTTACTGCGGCCAGTGTGCCAATGTCTGCCCGGTGGACAGCATCACCGAGCGGGACGAGACTGCTCAGGTGGAAAAGGCCATTGCTGATCCTGACAAGGTGGTGGTGGTCAGCACATCGCCGGCTGTCCGGGCCGCCCTGGGGGAGGAGTTCGGCATGGAGCCGGGCGCCTTTGTGGAAGGGAAAATGATCGCCCTTCTGCGGGCCCTGGGCGCTGATTATGTGCTGGACACCAACTTTGCCGCTGACCTGACCATCGTGGAGGAGGCCAGCGAGCTGGTCCGCCGTGTGAAGGAAAAGGACCGGCCGCTGCCCCAGTTCACCAGCTGCTGTCCGGGCTGGGTCCATTTCGCCGAGATCTACGCCCCGGAACTGCTTCCCCACCTGTCAACTGCCAAAAGTCCCATTGGAATGCAGGGGCCCACGGTAAAGACCTACTTTGCCCAAAAGATGGGGTTGGACCCTAAGCAGATCGTCCATGTTGCCCTGACCCCCTGCACAGCCAAAAAGTTTGAGATCCGGCGGGAGGAAATGCATGCGGCCGCCGATTACCTGGGCGTGGAAGGAATGCGGGACACCGATCAGGTGATCACCACCCGTGAGCTGGCCCGGTGGGCCCGGAGAGCCAAAGTCGACTGGAATGCCCTGGAGGATTCCGCCTACGATTCCCTGATGGGCAAGGCCTCGGGGGCAGGTGTCATCTTCGGCAACACGGGCGGTGTGATGGAGGCTGCCCTGCGTACTGCTTACGAATATCTCACCGGTGAGCCCGCCCCTCAGACACTGCTGCAGCTCAACCCGGTCCGTGGGTATGAAGGAGTTCGGGAGGCCCAGGTGAACATCGGAGAGCTGACCTTTCAGGTGGCTGTGGTCTACGGCACGGCCAACGCCCGCACCTTCCTGCAGCGGATGAAAGACAGCGGGAAACAGTATCATTTTGTGGAGGTCATGGCCTGCCCCGGCGGATGCATCGGCGGAGGCGGACAGCCCAAGGACCTGATGAAAGACGCCGACGAGACCCGCAAGAGCCGCATTGCCGCCCTCTACCGGAGGGATGGTTCCATGACCCTGCGCACCAGCCACGAAAATCCCGAAATCAAAGAGGTGTACCAGGCCTTCTACGGCCAGCCCCTCAGCCCACTGGCCGAACGGATGCTTCATACGAGTTACCAGGACGAAAGCAGACTTATACATCGGAAAGGAGGAACTGCTGTGAAACAATGGATTTGCGCCATATGCGGATATGTGTATGACGAGGCAAAGGAAGGCACGGCCTTCGAAGCGCTGCCGGAAAGCTGGGTTTGCCCTGTATGCGGTGCGGACAAGAGGGCCTTTTCTCCGCGGCAGCCCCAGGAGAGCAGCATACAGCCTGCTCCCATCCACCAGGCGGACGAGATGCGCAAGCTGTCTGCCGGGGAGCTGTCTGCGGTGTGCTCCAACCTGGCCCGGGGCTGTGAAAAGCAGTACCAGGAAAAGGAGGCGGCGCTGTTCCGGGAAATTGCAGACTACTTGTCTGCCGCTCAGCCGCCGGTTCCCGATCCCAGCCTGGACAAGCTGATAGAACTGATCCGGCAGGATCTCAGCCAGGGCTATCCCGAGCTCACGGCTTCCGCAGTAGCCGCCGGCGACCGTGGAACTCAGCGCATCTGCGTGTGGGGAGAAAAGGTTACCCGAATGCTGGAGTCGCTGCTCAACCGGTATCAGCGGGACGGGGAAGTCTTCCTGAAAGATACGCAGGTGTGGGTCTGTACCGTCTGTGGATTTATTTATGTGGGCGACAATGCGCCCCAAATCTGCCCGGTATGCAAGGTCCCGGCGTGGAAATTTGAAAAAATAGAAGGGAGAGGCTGAGCGATGAAACGAGTTGCCGTGCGAAACCTGCGGTTGTGCACCAAGGACTGCCTGTGCCTGTACGTATGCCCTACCGGGGCCACCGATACAGAGAACAGCATCATTGATGTGGAAAAATGCCTGGGCTGCGGCGTGTGTGCCGATGCCTGTCCCAGCGGCGCCATCTCCATGGTCCCCACCCAGTATCCCCCTCAGCAGAAAAAGGAACCGGACGTGACCGCCCGGGCCAACACCATGGCCGGAAACAAGGCACAGGAGGAAGCAATTGCCCGCCAGCTGGCGAAGGATACCGACCAGGATGGTCTGTACCGGTTGCTGCGGGCTGCGGAAAAATCCGCACGCCTGGTCAATGAGGACCTGCTGCGGGAGGCCGGATATATGCTGCCCCAAAGTGCCAACGCCCACCAGCTGCTGCAGGATTTTGTGAACGCACCGCCCGCCCCGGACTTTCCGGTGCAGGCAGCAAAAGAGCTGTTGGAGCGCATCCCCTGCAATGAGACAATCCGGGAAGGAGAGAAAAAGAAGATGAATAAATGGAAATGCAAAGTCTGCGGATATATCTATGAAGGCGAGACACTGCCGGAAAACTTTACCTGCCCTGTCTGCAGACAGCCGGCCTCTGCCTTTGAGCGGATGGAGGAACCCCAGCCCAAGAGCGGCAACAAATATGCCGGGACGCAGACCGAGAAAAACCTGGAAGCCGCCTTTGCCGGCGAGTCCCAGGCCCGGAACAAGTATACTTACTTCTCCTCCGTCGCCCAAAGCGAAGGATATGAGCAGATTGCAGCTCTCTTCCTCCAGACGGCGGAAAATGAGAAGTCCCATGCCAAAATGTGGTTTGAGGAACTGAACGGTGTGGGAAATACCGCCGAGAATCTGCTCCATGCCGCCGAGGGCGAAAACTACGAGTGGACCGATATGTACGACGGCTTTGCCAAGACCGCCGAGGAGGAGGGCTTCCCCGAGCTGGCCGCCAAGTTCCGTCTGGTAGCTGCCATTGAGAAGCGCCACGAGGAACGTTACCGCGCCTTGCTGCACAATGTGGAGACGGCCCAGGTCTTTGAAAAGAGTGAGGTCAAGGTATGGGAGTGCCGCAACTGCGGCCATATTGTGGTGGGTACTGCCGCCCCGGAGGTCTGCCCCACATGCGGATTCTCCAAGAGCTTCTTTGAGATCCACAGCGATAACTTCTGAACCCCGCGCGGGCAGGTCCGTGCAGGAATGCCCAAAAACAACAGAAAAAGAGATAGACTTCCTGGAAAGGGAGGTCTATCTCTTTTCGTTTCGGTGTGCGGAGATGAATTATTGGATTTTCCAGTTATCGGGGACGTGAGCATGCCCCCATTTGCACAGGACACTCAATACCGGCATCATGCTTTTGCCTTTTTCCGAGAGAAAATATTCCACCTTGGGAGGGACCTGGGGATATTCCTTGCGGACAATCAGATCGTCGGTTTCCAGTTCTTTGAGCTGATTGCTGAGCATCTTGTGGGTCACTTTCCCCAAAGCACGTTTCAGCTCGCTGTAGCGTAACACTTCTTTTTTCCACAGCCAGAACAGAATGTGCATCTTCCATTTCCCGTCGATCAGGGAGATTGCATAGGCAAAGGGACGGACATCCACTTCCCTGCAAAGGCAATGTTCATCCATAGCAAGACTCTCCTTTTAGATAGTATCTATCAAAAATGTGCGTTCTTACTTTTTTATTATACTATGGTACAATCAGAATATCAAAACTCAGAAAAGAGGGATCACGATGCATTTGCTGAATACACCGATCAAAATAGGAAATCTGGACTTGAAAAACCGCTTGGTCATGCCTCCCATGGCAACCGCCAAATCCAGCGAAAACGGGGAAGTCACAGCGCAGCTCTGTGATTACTATGGGGAAAAGACTGCCGGCGGGTATATCGGGCTGGTAATTACCGAACACAGCTATGTGAGCATTGAGGGCAAAGCCTCCAAGGGACAGCTGTCCATCGCCGACGACAGCACCGTGGAAGGGCTGCGCCGTCTGACTGATACGATCCATGAAAACGGATCCAAAGTCATTGCGCAGATTAACCACGCAGGCGGGGTGGCAAATCCCGAAATTACAGGCAGGCCTGCTTTGGGGGTCAGCACTGTGAAAATGCCCAAATTCCCCGGAACTCCCATTGCCATGACACGGCAGGATATCGGGAAAGTGGTGGCGGATTTCGCTGCGGCCGCGGCCCGGGCGAAGAAAGCAGGATTTGATGGAGTAGAAATCCACTCTGCCCACGGGTATCTGCTGAACCAGTTTTATTCTCCCCTTACCAACACCCGCACGGATGAATATGGCGCAGATATCATGGGCAACAGACTGCGGCTGCACACCGAGATCATCAAGGCGGTGCGGGATGTGGTGGGGCAGGATTATCCCATTGCCCTGCGACTGGGAGCCTGCGATTACATGGAGGGCGGCTCGACCGTGCAGGATGGAGCCGAAGCGGCAAAAATTCTGGAGCAGGCGGGCATCGACCTGCTGGATGTCTCCGGGGGCTTCTGCGGATATCTTCGCCCCGACGCAAAGGTGCAGGGCTATTTCCAGGAACTGACCGAGGCTATGAAAAAAGTGGTAAACCTTCCGATCATCCTGACAGGAGGCATTACCGAGGCGGCTGCGGCAGAGACCTTGCTGCAAGAGCACAAGGCCGATCTGATCGGCGTGGGCCGGGCAATCCTGAAAGATTCTTCCTGGGCCCGAAAGGCGATTCTGTCCTGCCAGGAAGCGTAAAAGCCGTCAAACAGGAGAGGCGCTTTGCCCCATAATAACCAGCTTTGAAAAATTGATCCTTTGGAGGCATTTTTGCCGCCAGATTGCCGGCTGAGAATTTCTCAGCCGGCAATTTTGGTGTGGCAGGGAAGAGGTTACCCTCTTCGACGGTACTGATAGGGCGTGCATCCCATGTGGCGGCGGAATGCCTGGATAAAGTAACTCTGTGTGGAAAAGTTGAGAAAAAACGCGATGTCCGACAGGCTGTACTTGGTATGGCGCAGCAGATAGCAGGCTTCCCGGACACGCTCGGCCTGGATGTACTCGGCTATGGTTGTGCCGGTCTCCTGCCGGAACCGGGAGGTCAGTGTGCGGGTGCTGACACCGCATTGCACGGCCAGATCATCCAGCCGGAGCGTCTCGTGCAGATGTACGGCGATGTAGGCAAGACACTGCCGCACAAGGGGAGAATTCCCGGCATCGGCGCGGGCTTCCTTCACCCGGTGGCAGAAATCCATGGCGGAGGCATACAGCAGTCGGGCAATGCGGTCCGGATTGGTCATGACGTCCATCCGCTGGCAGTAGACGTCGCTCAGGCTGAAAGCAGTCTCGGCAGGCAGTCCGCCCCGTACCGCCGCCCGGGTGACCAGTGTTATAAAACCGATAAAGGTATACCGGGTTTGATGCAGCGGATTGTCGGACATTCTGCCGTTGCGTCCCTGGGTAGGGAATACCATCCGTCGGGCCAGTTCCTGCTCGTCTCCGCGGGCAATGGCATCGCAGATGGCAGTCTCGAAATCTCCCGGCACGTGCCCTTCCATATCTTCCCGGTTTTCAAACAGCTGCTGACTCAGCGCCGGGGTAGTGGCCGGGCGGAGGTTGGTGTTGTCACAAAACAGCACGTCTGCCGGGGAAACCACCTGTCCGGTGGCTGCCTGTGCCAGCAGACAGAGCAGCGCTTTCATCTGGGGAAGGGACAACATAGGGACATTCATCAGCAGGGAACAATATGCCTTGAGATAGGCCGGAGCCACCGCTCCGGCACAGAAGGCCAGCACTTCCTCCCGGCTGTGGGGCAGGGGCCCCGCCGGCCCCGCCAGGCAGTAACGCCCGTCCGGCAGGCGAAGAATCCCGGTAAAAAAGCCGGGTTCGTTGTACAAAATCAGGGGATGTGTCTCGTCCCGGTGCTGCAGGGCAAAGTCCTGGAGTACCAGTTGTGCCACTCGCCGGAATATAAAATCCGTCGAAAGTTCCGGCCAGAAGGACAGGTAACGGCCTTCGGCATCGGAAATGGCCAGGGGAAGGCGGGATGCCTCGTACAGCTGGTCACAGAAAGCAATGAAGGGGTCCTGGGCGGGACTCATGGGACAACACCTCCTGGAAAGCAAAGCATAAAAATCTTGCTACCTGATTTTAACATAACTTGCCGGATTTTGATAGATTGGCTCCAGAATTTCTCCTACAATAGCAACAGCACGGGAAAACGTTTCCCAAACACGCGAAAAGCAAGAAAAAAGGAGAAACCATATGGAAAAGAAAGCATCCAAGGGGCGGTTGCCTGTGGTGATTGTGTCCATTGTGGCCGTCATCGCACTCGTCGCCAACATTGCCTGCGGCATGTTCTTCTCGGCCATCAACGCCTTTATGGCGGCCAACCTGAACACCCGCCTGCCGGGGGCTGCAAACACCGAGATTCATTCTCTCTCCCTGACGCCGGACGAGGCCGAGCAGGCCAGCCGTGACATGGCGCAGGAACTGGAGAGCGAGGGCATTGTCCTGCTGGAAAACAAGGAAAATGCCCTGCCTCTTTCCCCGGGTGAGCCCATCAATCTCTTCGGCTATGCCAGCGTCGATCCGGTTTACGGCGGCTCCGGCAGCGGTGCTGGCGATAACACCAACAACGTGGACCTGATCCAGGGCCTGACCAATGCGGGATTTACCGTCAACCAGGATCTGGTGGATTTTTACCGCAATTCCGGCGTCAGCCGCCCGGAATCCACCGGTTTCAGCGGCGCAGATTTCACCCCTGCCGAGGTTCCCGCCAGCCAGTATACCGATGACCTCATGACCTCCGCCCGGGCGTTTTCCGGCGTGGCGGTAGTGGTGATCTCCCGCACCGGCGGTGAGGGCGATGACCTGCCCCAGGACATGTACGCGGCCGGTTACAGCGACACCGACGACGGCAGCCATTATCTGGAACTGACCCAGGATGAAAAAGATCTGCTGGAACTGGTCAAGGCACAGAACTTTGACAAGGTCATTGTGCTGCTGAACACTTCCAACGCCATGGAGCTGGGCTTTCTGGAAGAGGAGGGCATCGACGCTGCGCTGTGGATTGGCGCTCCCGGTGCGACCGGCATGAACGCAGTGGGCCAGGTGCTCTCCGGTGAGGTGAACCCCTCCGGCCGTCTGACCGACACCTACGCCTATGATCTCACCACCTCTCCTGCCTACTGGAATGCAGGTGTGTTTGCCTACACCAACCTGGAAAACCGCAATTACTTCGAGTACGCCGAGGGCATCTATGTGGGCTATCGCTTTTATGAGACCCGCTGGATCGACAACACCACCGGCGCCTGCGACGAGGACTCCTACCAGGCCATGGTGCAGTATCCCTTCGGCTACGGCCTGAGCTACACCACCTTTGAACAGTCCATCGCGGATTTTACTTCCGACGATACCACCATCACCATGGAGATCCAGGTGACCAACACCGGCGATGTAGCCGGCAAGGATGTGGTGCAGGTCTACTATACGGCGCCCTACACTGTGGGCGGCATCGAGAAGAGCCATGTGGTGCTGGCCGGCTTTGGCAAGACCAGTCTGCTGGACCCCGGAGCCAGTGAAACGGTGACTGTGACCTTCGCCGTGGAGGATATGGCCTCCTACGATTACCTGGAGAACGGCTGCTATGTGCTGGATGCGGGTACGTACCAGATCAAGCTGATGGGAAATGCCCACGATGTCATTGACAGCCGGGATTACACCGTGGAGGATACGGTCATCTATGATGAGAGCAATCCCCGCTCCAGCGACGATACCGCCGCAGTCAATCAGTTTGACGATGTGACCAACGGTCAGATCACCCAGTATGTCTCCCGTGCCGACTGGGAGGGAACGCTGCCCACTGCCCGTCCTGCCGAGAAGGAGGCAGGTGCAGATACTGTTGCCCAGTTCACCCAGGAAGCCACCTATGCCGTGGACGACAGCGACCCGGCCATCACCATTGCCAATCATGGCCTGACCTTGGAGGACATGGCAGGCCTCGACTATGACGATCCCCAGTGGGAATCTCTGCTGGAACAGCTGTCAGTAGATGACATGACCAACATGATCTCCAATGGCGGCTGGTCCACCCCGGCGGTGGACAGCGTGGGCAAGCCCGCCACCACTGAGCTGGATGGCCCTGCCGGCATCAACAGCCTGACCAGCGACCTGAAAGGTGTGCGCTTCCCGGCACAGACCATCATCGGCGCTACCTGGAATGTGGAACTGGTGGAGCGGTTCGGCCAGACGCTGGGCGCTGAGGCTGCCGCTGACCATGTGACCGGCCTGTATGCGCCGGGCGCCAATATCCATCGCACTCCCTTCGGCGGCCGTAACTTTGAGTATTACTCCGAGGACGGCCTGCTCTCCGGCAAACTGGCAGCAGCGGAAGTCCGCGGCTGCATGAGCCAGGGCGTCTTTACTTACGTCAAACACTTTGCCCTCAACGACCAGGAGGCAAACCGCCTGTCCCTGTCGGTATGGGCCAACGAACAGGCCATCCGTGAACTTTACCTGAAACCCTTTGAGCTGGCGGTCAAGGAAGGCGGAACCACCGGCATCATGTCCAGTTACAGCTACCTGGGCAATACCTGGGCAGGCGCAAGCCATGCCCTGCTGACCAGCGTCCTGCGGGACGAGTGGGGCTTCCGCGGCACAGTCATCACTGACTCCGCCATGGGCAACACCAGCTGGATGGACGTGAATCTGGCCATTCGTGCCGGCGGCGATATGATGCTCTGCCTGATGGGCGTCACCCTGGACAGCTCTTCCAACACTGCACAGCAGGCCATGCGCCGGGCCTGCCACAACATCCTGTACACCGAGGCCAACAGCATTGCTGTGGCTGTGGCCGCAGACACCAGCCCCTACTGGGTGATCCTGCTGGCAATTGTGGACATCATTGTGGTGTCCGCCGTGGTGCTGGTGCTGCTGCGGAAAAAGGCACTGAAACTGCCGGTGAAGGCGGGCATTGTGGCCGTCATCGCGGTGGTTGGCGCAATCCTCTGCTATGTGCTGTTCTTTGCTACTCCGGCTACGGCCCCGGCGTCTGACCAGACCGACGACAGCGCAGCTGTCACCGAACAGGCTTCCGAGGAGTCTGCCGACACCGCAGCGGATACCGCCACGGCAGAGTCTGCTGAGGGCGTGGTTCTCCAGATGGACGGAACCGGCGACGGCGCGGAAAACGCCTGGCTGGGCTGCCATCTGACCCTGAACGAGGACGGCAGCTTCCTGCTGACCTGGGATTACAATGCGGAAAACTCCGGCATCGAGGGCGACCGCGGAACCTGGGAACAGGGGGAGGACGGAACCATCACCATGACCGGTACTCGCACCTTCACCGCTACCACAGAGGACGGCACGAACTACACCTGCTCTCTGCTCAATGAGGAGACCGGCATCAATTGCACCGCCACCGGCGCCATGGGCGCTGCGGGCGGCAGTGCAGCGGCAGCCGCTCTCCCCGAAGGCGCAGTCATGCAGCTGAACGGAACCGGCGACGGTGAGGAGAACGCCTGGCTGGGCTGCCACTTGACCCTGAATGAGGACGGCAGCTTCCTGCTGACCTGGGACTACAACGCTGAGAACTCCGGCATTGAGGGTGACCGCGGAACCTGGGAACAGGGTGAGGACGGAACCATCACCATGACCGGTGCTCGCACCTTCACCGCCACCACAGAGGACGGCACAAACTATACCTGCTCTCTGCTGAATCAGGAGACCGGCATCAACTGTACCGCTACCGGCGTACTCCAGGGCTGATTTTCTACTGACATTTTCTACTTGCTTTTTGCGGGCCATGCCCCGACCAGTGTATTGCTGGCCGGGGCATGGCTATTTTTATATTCTGTGCCAGGCAAACTGCTGTAGCGGGGGAGAAGTCTGACGGGCGGCGAGGCTCAGGAAACCTGATGCCTGGCAAATGCGCGGCAGGTGATCCCTGCACCTGCGCCGAGGAAAAGCAGTGTAGCCGGGACGGCCCATATGGCGTACAGCATACCGTTTCCCATTTGCTCCACCGACAAAAGGGAAACAGCCAGCACATGATAGATGGGAAGAAGCCCGACCAGTCGGAACAGGGGACTTTTCTCGGTAACGGGCAACAGGATGGGGAACAGGAAAATCGCCGCTGACGCAACCAAAGCCACAATCTGATTTTTGCTGACGGCAGACAGGAACAGTGTGATTCCCGTCATGCTGAGGGTACAGGTAAAGGCCAGCAGAATCTGATATTGGATCAGCGTGCCGCAGGTGATGTTGAAGGGAATGAACGCCTCCACATAGTCGTTGGGAGCAAATAAAATGCTGCAATCCAGCCCCTCCCTTCCGTAAAAGGCAAGAGCAAGGAGCAGGGAAAAGGCTGCAACCACTGCGGTGGTGAGAAGGGCGGTGAGAATACCGGCAGCTACCTTTGCCGTGGCGCATTTTGTCCTTCCATACCGGCTGGCCAGCAGGAGATTGTCCAACCCTTCATACTCGCCGGAAAAGATGGAAGCCAGCAGGATAATGACCGCCAGAGCAAGAGCCAGGAAAACCCGCACCAGGTTCCGGCTGGTGGAGAGCCATCCGTCCACATAGCCGATTTTGATTTCTTCCTCACCGAATACATCTGAAACGGTGAGTCCGTTCCAGTTCCCGTCCTGATCGGAAAAGCGGGAAAAAACGGCGGACTGCGTGGCGTTCTCATACAGATAAACCGCATTGAGTCCGTTCAGGTCATGGGACGGTGCAAAATCCTCCATCATTTGTTGGACCTTTTCGTCGGTCAGCAGCCCCGCGTATCTGGCGGCAATGTCCTTGTCAATCTCTACCGCCCGTTTCCCTGTGCCTTCCGCGCTTACGCCGTCGAAAGCATATTTATTCTGATAGGTGGAAAAGGAGAGCAGGGCGGAAAACAGAAGGACCCCGGCCAGGGTGATCACCGATAATCGCCGGGCAAACACTTTCCGAAGTTCAAACAGAATCAGCCGTTTCATTTCTCGTCGCCTCCCTTGAAATAGTACAGGTACAGATCTTCCAGCGTGGGCCGCACCCTCACCGCATGCTGCAGCGGCGGACGGTCGCCGATGATCCGCAGAATCGTCTGGCCCTCACTGGTGTTGCGCAGATTGCTGGTGTTGAAAGCCGCCGCATAGTGCTCGGCATGGGCGGCGGGAACGGTACATTCCCACACCTGCCCATCGATTTCAGAAGTGATCTGCTGGGGAGCCCCGAAATGGATGACCCGTCCGGCTTTCATCAGGATGATCTCTTCCGCGATGAACTCCACATCGGACACAATGTGCGTGGACAGAATGACAATGCGGTCTTTGGAAAAGGCGCTGATCAGGTTGCGGAAACGGACCCGCTCTTTCGGGTCGAGCCCCGCCGTTGGTTCGTCCAGAATCAGAATATGAGGGTCGTTGAGCATGGCCTGTGCAATGCCCAGGCGCTGCTTCATGCCGCCGGAAAAAGTCTTGATTTTGTGCCGGCTCTCCCGGGATAAGCCCACAGCCTCCAGCAGTTCCGTGGATTTCTTCCGCGCCGCCTTGTCGTCCAGGCCTTTCAGGGCGGAGAGATAAAGCAAAAAGTCCAGCGCCGAAAAATCCGGGTAATATCCAAAGTGCTGGGGCAGATACCCCAGAAGATCCCGGTAACGTTCCCCCAGCCTTACCGTGTTTTTTCCGTTCAGCAGGATTTTCCCGGCGGTGGGAGTTTGAAGATTGCACAGCAGCCGCATCAGCGTGGTTTTCCCCGCGCCGTTTGCGCCCAGCAACCCGTAAACGCCGTTTGTCAGGGTAAGGTTCAGATCCTTCACGGCGGTTTTGGAACCAAATCGCTTGGTCAGCCCCATTGTTGTCAATTCCATACAAGAGCTCCTTTCCTCATGGCAGGCATAAAAAATACTCTCCATGTGTTTTCATGGAGAGTATAGAAAGGAAATCTCTACTTTTTATCTACAGGAGATGGGAAGAAGGCAGATACCCTGGCTCCGTTTGGAGTGTTTTCAATCCTCAAATACCCGTTGTGGTGCTCACAGAGCAGCTTGCAGAGATACAGCCCCAGCCCGAAATGCTCCGAACGGTTGCTTTCCTGTGTGTAATAGGGTCTGGCAGCTTTTTGAAGGCTTGTGTCATCAAAGCCCTTTCCGTCGTCGGATACCGATAGGAGCAAGCCGTTCCCCCGCAGGGCGAAGGACAGAGTCACGGTGGTCCGGGCATATCCAGCGCAACCACACGGCCCTCTCCGCTGCCGTAGATTTTTGATACTTCTTTTGCAGCAATATCCATAAAAAACACTCTCCTTATCTGTGATATAAGGAGAGTGTAAAATCCAAATCTCAAAAATTGCTCAGAAATTGTGACGCAGCCGGAAGGAAGCGGTGGCTGTGGCGCCGTGCCCCTTCCCATTGGCGAGGGTCAGCGCCCCTCCGTGTTTCAGGCACAGTGTCTGGCAACTGTAAAGCCCCATTCCAAAGTGGGAGGAATCACCGTCCAGTTTCCCGAAGGGTTTGGGGCCCTGTTGTACCAGCCCGGCGGGATAACCGGGGCCATCATCTGTGACCGACAGCAGCAGAAAGTCGTCTTGCTGTTGCAGGGATATGCGGATCTCGCTTGCTGCAAAGCGGACCGCATTTCCGATGAGGTTCTCCGCCACCGTCAGCAAAACCGCCGGATCGACGTCTACGGTTCCCTGGTCGGGGGCGCAAACGGTCAGCTTCAAGGCCCCGGCAAGGAGCTTTGCCGTCTCTTCCAGTTCCGAGCGCAGCAGGGAACAGGGGAAATCCCGTACCCGCAGAGGAATTTGCTCCAATCGCTGGATACTGCTCATTGCTTCCACATACTGTTCAATCCGCTGGGTATAGCTTTCCAGCCGGTCGATAGTCTGCTGGTCGGCCATGCCCTGCCGCAGCAATTTCACCGTTCCTTTCAAAACGGTGATCGGGTTTCTCAGATCGTGGGCAAAGGCGGCGTTCAGCCGTTTTCGTTCATCCATCTGCCGCCAAAGCTCCTGATTCGATTTCAGAAGTTCCCCGCGCATGGTATCAAAGGCGGCACAGAGCTGTCCCAATTCGTCCTGAGAGCGGACCGGCATGGAAAAATCCAGATCGTGGTTCTGGATTCTTGCCATTCCTTTTCGCAATACGGCAATCGGTTGTTTCAGTTTGAGGTGGTACTATAAAATTCCCGACAGAGCCAGGCCTCCCATGGGAAGGGCGATGCAGGCCACCATTTGGACAATGCCCAGTACCGACAATATGGTTTGCTGGGATGCAGTGGGCGTTTCCAGCCGGATGGCCGAACCGTCAGATAAAATCTCCATTCCGCCGGTGGGGAGGGTGCTGCTGATCCAATTACACAGCACAAAGACAAGGCCCAGCAGCAAGAAGGCTGCCAAAACGCAGCAGGAGGACAAAAGGAGAAGGGTTTTCTTTAACCCCATATTTTTTAGGCGTTCCACCGATAACCGCACCCCCAGACTGTTTCAATGTAACTGTGTGTGGTATGGGCGGCAAACTTGGCCCGTATTTTCCGGATGTGTTCCATGATCGTGTCGCTGTTTCCGTCCCCATCCAGCCCCCAAACAAGTTCATAGATCCGTTCCCGGTCAAAGACCTGCCCGGCGTTGAGGGAGAGAAGCTCGACGATTTCAAACTCCCGCCTGGATAATGGGATGTTCTGATGGTGGATGGTGGCGGTGCGGGCGGTGTAATCCAAGGTCAGGTCCCCGAAAAAACGGACCGCAGAATGGTTCTGACGCCGCTGTTCCCGCCGCAGGTGTGCGGCAATGCGCGCGCCCAGTTCGTCCAGGTCAAAGGGCTTTACAATGTAATCGTCTGCCCCGGCCTGGAAGCCGATGATTTTATCGCTGGATTCCAGTCGGGCTGTCAGAAACAGGATGGGACAGGAAATATAATCCCGGATTTTCTGGCATACAGTCAGCCCGTCCATGCCCGGCATATTGATGTCCAGCAAAATCAAATCCGGGCGGCATGCGATTTTCTGGAGCGCTTCCTGGCCGCTGAAGGCAGGCAAAATGTCATATTGGGCCTGAAAATACCGCTGTATCATCTCGACGATGCCTTTCTCGTCATCCACAATCAGAATTTTGGGTTTCGTAGTCCCCACCTCCAATCGTCTCAACATACAATACAAATCTCAAAATATCCTCAAAAGGCTTCGGCTGTTTGCAATGCTATTATAGTTTTTACAAAAGAGCGATACAAGAAAGGGGCACAGAGGTTTTGCCATGCGCAGATGGTGACCAAGGCAAAACACGGACAGAACAGTTCTGGCCGCCGTCGAATTCTTGATAGAGAAAGCATTCTGCCGGGCAAAGCCCCTGCCGATCCCGGCGCTGCTCAACCTGCGTGGGGACTTGCCTCACTTTGACCGGAACATCGCCGGAAGGAGAAACACTGGGTTTGGCCTGATAAAAATAGACAAAATATCATTTGATTTTTTGTGAAGGGGGTTGCAGTCGACATCCTTGTGAGACATAATCCGGAGGAGTATAATAAAAAATATCCCTGTTATGTAGAATCGGTCACCGTTACCCCTTTTTTGAGGGGAGGACGGCTGCCGAAAATCAAGGAGGAATCGGGTTGAAAACGATCTGTCAAAGAGGATTGGCGCTGCTGACAACGCTGGCGCTGATGCTTACCTGGGCGGTTCCGGCCTTTGCCGCCGGGGAAACCTATCAGGTACAGTACGATGTGACCTATGACCAGAGCGAAGCACGAACCATGCTGGATATGGTGAATGACTTCCGTACGGGAGGCGACGCCTGGTACTGGGATGAGTCGGATACCAATCAAGTACAGGTGTCCGGCCTGCAGCCGCTGACCTATGACTACGAACTGGAAAAGGTGGCCATGCAGCGCGCGGCGGAGGTTGCCATCAGTTTTTCCCATACCCGGCCGGACGGAACCGCATGCTGGACGGCATTTGACGAGGTGGGCAGCAACTTTGGCTACTCGCATGCCGAAAATATTGCTGCAGGCAGAACGACGGCGGCCGCTACTTTCGAACAGTGGCAGGAAACCGATGAAGATTACGCGGGCCAGGGCCATCGCCGCAACATGCTGTCCTCCGATAAGACCACGTTTGCCATCGGCCATGTGGTTTATCAGGGCATACACTTTTGGGTTCAGGAATTCGGAACGAACGTGGCGGGCGACACTGAGACTCCGGCCAATGACGTGGAGACCACGGTCACGGTTCAGATCAGCAGCGAACAGCTGACCCAGGCGACGGTGACCACGCCGGAGCCGCTTACGTTGAACATGGGCGAAACGGAAGAACTGCCTCCTGTGGAAGCCAGCATCGCTGTGGCGGACGTATGGATGAGTCAACCGGTGGTGACGTCCCAGGCCAGCTGGCAGACGGATGCCAACGGTGTGGTGCTTGTGGATGGCAGCCAGGTGACGGCCCTCAAAGCCGGCACCACCACCCTGAACGGCACGGTACTGGGCCAGACGGTCACGCTGGATCTGACGGTGCAGCCTGCTTCGCTGGAGGGCGCCGCCGTCACACTGGATCAAACCCAGTTTACCGAGACCGGCAGTGAGATCCAGCCCCCTGTGACGGTGACCCTGGATGGCAAAATACTGACCGAGGGAACCGATTACACCGTTACTTATGCCAACAACAAGGAAGTTGGCACGGCGACCGTCACGGTGACGGGCATCGGCAACTACGCCGGCACTGCGCAGACAACCTTTGACATTGTGGAGTGTGTCCACCAGTGGGACGAGGGCACGGTGACCACCGAACCCTTCTGCGACAGGGAAGGTGTGATGACCTACACCTGCACCGTCTGTCACGCAACCAGGACCGAACCCATCGCCATGAAGCCCCATACCCCGATGACGATCCCGGGAGTGGAACCCACCTGCACCGTAGCCGGCCGGAGCGATGCCAAGATTTGCAGTACTTGCGGCAACACCCTGGAGGACGCGCATGAACTCCCCGCCCTGGGCCATGACTGGACAGAGTGGGAGGAAGTGCAATCCCCCAGCTGTACCGCAAGCGGTAGGAGACAGCGCGGCTGTAACCGCTGCGGCTATATCGAAATTGAGAATCTGAATCCCCTGGGCCATGACTTTGGCGAATGGCAAATCACCAAGGAACCCACCTGCACTGAGGAGGGTGAGCAGACCCGTGCCTGCAGCCGCTGCGACGAAACTGAGACTGCGCCTGTGGCCGCTTTGGGCCATGACTTTGGTGAATGGCAGACCACCAAGGAACCCAGCTGCACGACGGAAGGCGAAAGCACCCGCTATTGCAGCCGCTGCGACGCAAGCGAGACTGAGCCTATCGCTAAGACGGAGCATACGCCGGAGGTGATTCCGGGCAAAGCTGCCACCTGCACCGAAACCGGCCTGACCGACGGCAGCAAGTGCAGCGTCTGCGGAACCATTTTCACGGCACAGGAAGAAATCCCCGCTTTGGGCCATGACTTTGGCGAATGGCAGACCACCAAGGAACCCAGCTGCACGACGGAAGGCGAAAGCACTCGCTACTGCAGCCGCTGCGACGCAAGCGAGACCAAGCCTATCGCCAAGACGGAACACACGCCGGAAGTGATTCCGGGCAAAGCTGCTACCTGCACCGAAACCGGCCTGACCGATGGCAGCAAGTGCAGCGTCTGCGGAACCATTTTCACGGAGCAGGAAGAAATCCCTGCCCTGGGCCATACCTTTGGTGAATGGCAGACGGTGGAATCTCCCAGCTGCACCGCAAGCGGTTCGGAAGAGCGGGTCTGTGAGCGCTGCGGCTATACCGAAACCCGCGATCTGGACCCCACGGGCCATACCTGGAACAGCGAGCCCACAGTGGACAAGAAACCCACCTGCACTGAGGAGGGCAGCCAGTCCATCCATTGCGCCAACTGCGATGCCACCAAGGATTCCCAGGTAATTCCTGCCCTGGGCCATGACTGGGGTGAATGGCAAATCACCAAGGAACCCACCTGCACCGAAGAAGGCGAGCAGACCCGTGCCTGCAGCCGCTGCGACGAAACTGAGACCGGGACCATTCCGGCCACCGGGCATCGCTATGCGACAACCTGGACCAGCGATGCGTCCGGCCACTGGCATGCCTGCGAGATCTGTGGCGACCGTAAGGACCAGGAGGCGCACAGCTGGGAAGGGGTGATCGACCAGCAACCCACCGGGACCCAGCCTGGCAAACAGCATCAACAGTGCACTGTTTGCGACTACAAAGGCCGGGAAGAAACGCTCCTCACAGCAACCCTCCCGGACGCCGAACCCGACACGAGCTACCGCGTGCAGATGTACGGCAATACTCCCGAGTCTGCGGTGCAAACGGAAATGCTCCAGCATGCCACGAACAAGCTGCCTGTCATCGCCGAGAAAGATGTGGTAAATATCCGTACCATCTTCTATGAAGTCGGGCTGCAGTACAAAATTGGGGAGAGCGCCTGGACGGACATGGAGGCCGCTGGCCGGTCGGTGACCATCACGCTGCCCTACCCGGATGGAACCAATAGCGCCGACTACGATTTCATCGTGACCCATTACAGGGATGACAATACGGTGGAGCAGCCTGCTGTGACTGAGACGGAGAACGGCCTGCAGGTCACTCTCCAGGGACTTTCCCCGGTGGCAGTGACGTCCTACCAGCTTCAGGCAAAAGAAATGTCAAAGCCCGACACCGGATCTGAGGAGAAGAATCCCCCGGCTTCGCCTAACCCTGCACCTGAAACTGCATCTTCCCCGTCGTCCGAGCCGGCAGCTACCGCCGCGCCCGCCCAGGCGACGACACCCCAGTCCAGTATCCCCGCCACCGCCGACGACTTCCCGTTGGCGTTGCTGGTGGTGCTGTGCGCGGCAGGCGCTGGTGGCCTGGCCGTCTTGACATTCAAGCGCCGCCGCAACCGGTAAATATTTTTCATAAAACCGGCAACGCGGTTTGAAAACCAAGCATCCAAAAGCTGCCTCGGCCCAAAAAGCCGGGGCGGCCTTTTTTGTCAATTCCCGATTCTGTGATTACGAAGCCAGCGCCATCCAGGATGGTATCCCTGGGCGATTCTGCCTCTTTCAGAGGCGGCCGGGTAGCAGCCGCTACACCGGGATGGGAGCGCCGACGCAGCAGGCGCTAAACCGTCCGGTGCTTGCCTGTCCTTGCGCAGTCACGCAGCCGCCGAAACGAATGTGCATGCACCGTGTAGCGTGCCGGAACTTTCCGATGATGCAGCGGTCTGCCATTTGGCTGTGGCAGTGCCGCAGTCGTGCAGAAAGATTGCCTGCCGGACCCTATCGATACAAGGACCAAAAGAAGAAAAAATGCGTTAGCAAATAAATATAATGAGTGCTAACACAGAAGCAATCAATTTATATATAGCGATATAACGTAACATATTGAAAAGAAACAAACCAATTGTGATAGTTTTATGAATTTTAGCACTAAACGCTTGATACTGCTAAAATTTGGATATATACTAAAGGCGTTCTCAGAAAGAGAGACACCACCGGGAGCGGAAGTTCCCGGAAGGGTGACTGGATTTCGGAGAAGCAAAAATGAGCCGCCCGCCGGGCGGTTGGTAACAGAAGCTCGCCACCGCGAGGAGAATTTCTCTCACACAGCTACGAGCCCGTTTGAAAACGGATTGGAGGTTATGACTTATGTTGCCTGTCATTTTTGGTGAGAATTTGTTTGATGATCTGTTCGATGATGCTTTCCAGATGCGTCCGCTGCACGACGTGAACAACGCCCTGTACGGCAAGCATGCCAAGGCTGTTATGAAGACCGATGTTCGGGAATTGGATAACGGTTACGAAGTGGCCGTTGATCTGCCCGGCTTCAAGAAGGATGAAGTCAAGGTTGACCTGAAGGATGGTTATTTGACCATCAGCGCTTCCAAGGGTCTGGACAAGAACGAGGAAGACAAGAAGGGCCATTACATCCGCCAGGAGCGCTACACCGGCCAGTGCAGCCGCAGCTTCTATGTGGGCGAGAACGTCCAGCCCAAGGATGTGCACGCCTCCTTTGAGGACGGCATCCTGAAGCTGACGCTGCCCAAGGCTGCTCAGCAGAAACTGCCTGAGACCAACACCATCGCCATCGAATAATTCCTGCCCGCCGGATACAGAATCTGGTTGAAGCAGGTGGCCGCTTCATAGCGGCTTAAGAGAGGAGACAGGCTTTCCCGAGAGGGAGAGCCTGTCTCCTTTTTTGTTTGGGCAGATATCCGGAATCGGAGATCCGGAAAATCTTTTGTCTCCCGCCCGGCTTTGTAGTACAATGGGGAAAAACGCGGATAATGGAGGCGGACGGTATGTATGTCTATGGTTTGGGCCAGAGCCTGACGCTGTTGGAAGGGGCGCCTGCGCCGGGAATGGCAGCGGTCTACCTGCTCACATCCGAGGAACTGGACCGCAATCCCCGGCTGCCGGGACTGGAGAAAGTGCTCCGCCATACTCCCACCGCCCGGGACGCCCGGGTGTGCAAGGCAGAGGTGCGCCGGGACTGCCTGAGTGGCACGGTGGTGATCCCTCGCCAGGGCAGGGAAGGAGACCGGGTGGCCTTCGGGTATCTGCTCACCCGGGACCGGGTGGTGCTTTGTGACGATACCGGCACAGCCCACGCCGTCCTCAAGCGCATGGGAAAGGAAAAGCGCTGGAAGGAAAACAGTCCCGGCCGCTTTTTCTGTGAATTTCTGGAGCAGCTTCTGGTCCGGGACCTGCACCACCTGGAGGAGCTGGAAGACCAGCTGTCCCAGTTGGAGGACGGCGTGCTGACAGGAGATTTGGAGGGCTTCAACGCGGAGCTCTCTCCCTTGCGCAAGCAAGCCCTGGGCTGGCTGCGGTACTATAATCAGCTGGACGGAATGGCCTGCGAGCTGGAAAGCAACGAGATCGGCCTGTTCTCCCCGGAAGAGCAGCAGATGTTTCACATGCTGGAAAAGCGTCTGGCCCGTCTGCGGGACGAGGCCCAGCTGCTCCGGGAGTATTGCCTGCAGGTGCGGGAGCTTTTCCAGGCCGAGCTGGATATCCGGCAAAACCGCATCATGAAGATTCTCACCATTGTCACTACCGTTTTCCTGCCTCTGTCCCTGGTGGCCGGATGGTACGGCATGAACTTTGTGGGGATGCCGGAGCTCAGCTGGGCCTACGGTTACCCGGCGGTGATTGCAGCCAGTGTGGCCATTGTGCTGCTCACCCTCTGGATCATGAAAAAGAAAAAGTTCTGGTAGAGAAGCGAAAAGGCTGGAGTGGCATTCAGCCTAGTATAGGGAGTAACTTCCTGAAAAGAGGACGAACCATGCTTTTCCTGATACTGGCCATGCTGGCAAGCTCGGTGCTGGCCATGGTGCTGAAATATCTCAATTCCAGCAGCCCTTACGGGGTCTATTTCGTCAACTACATTACCTGTGCACTGCTGGCCTTTGCCGCCATGGAGCCCAAAGCCCTCTATAACGGGGACTTGACTCCTTGCTGGCTGGGAGGCATCACCGGGCTGATTTATCTGGCCTCCCTTACCGCCAACGGGTACAGCATCCATAAAAACGGAGCGATTCTCTCCTCGGTGTTTACCCGGTTGGGGGTGCTGGTTCCCATCCTGCTGTCCGTGACCCTCTTCGGGGAGCGGCCCACCCTGGTGCAGGGCCTGGGGGTGGCACTGGCGGTGGCGGCCGCCGTGATCATGAACGGACTGCCTTCCAAAACCGGGGCCTCCTCCGTGGCCGGCAAGGTGTATCTGCTGCCGCTGATTCTGACCCTGCTGCTCAACGGGACCAGCGATGCCATGTCCAAGGTGTTTACCCAGCTGGGCCGTAGGCAGGACGACGGGCTTTTCATGTTTTATATCTTCCTGTTCGCCGGAGTGGCTACTCTGGTGCTGCTGGTCAGGGAACGCCGTTCCCTTACGGGCAGGGACGTTCTCTTCGGGGTTCTGGTGGGCGTGCCGAACTTTCTTTCCTCCCGGCTTCTTCTGGCCGCCCTTACTCAGCTGCCCGCCTTCCTGGTCTACCCGTCCTACAGTGTGGGCGTGATTCTGGTCATCAGCGTGGCCAGCTTTTTCCTCTTCCGGGAACGTCTGAACGGCCGCCAGATGGTCGCGGCCGGGATGATCCTGGGCGCCCTCGTGCTGCTCAACCTGTGAGCCCCTGCCGTAACCCATACCGGAACAAAAATTCCGGAGTGCCTGTCTGCGAGGGTGATAGCAGAAAATGTGGATTAGAATGACGATTCGGTTGGAACTGAATGTGATGCGTTGAAAAAGCGGCCCGGGAACATGGCGGTCTGCCATCCCCCGGGAACAGCCTCTTTCCGCCCGATACAAAAAGCCCGGTCTACTAAAGACCGGGCCTTTTTACGTATCGGCGGATATTTTTGTGCGGCATCGGGGCGGGCCGGGGAGAAAAGGCTCCTGACTGGCCCCAACGTCCAGTGCATTGACCACCCTGGCGGGAGGCCTTACAGATCCGGGATTCCCTCACCCCTCAGGTCAAAGACATCCTCAAAAGGAATTCTGGTCCCGTCGGCCAGACAGAGGACCTGTTCTGCCTCGTCGATCTGCCGGAGCTTTCCCTGGCAGGTCCGGTAAGCACCGCCTTCCTTTCGCTCGTCGGGAACAAAATAAACGATGGTGATTGTGGGCTGGTCTGCCAGCTGACTTCTCAGCCAGTCCATCTTTAGGTCCAGGGCGGCCCGGGCATCCTCACCCAGGTCGATTTTGCGGTCAGTCAGCCTTGCCGTTTCATGGATGGCGGCATCGTACCCGGTCAGGGCGGCAAAAGGGGAAAACTGGGCCGCCCGGTCCTGCATGGACATGGGCGGCCGGGTGGGGGAAACGTGATGGGGCAGGTTGATGATGTCGTCGTATTTCCCGCTCATGCCTTGTGCCCTCCGATCTGCGCGTTTCTGTCCCGGGCGGTTGCGCCCTCCTCCAGATTCATTCCTTTCAGAATGGCGTTTTTTCCGAATCGTTTCTTGATGGTGATCATGGCTTCCTGCATTTTCCGCTCCTTGGCCAGCTTTTCCTCCTCCTGCCGGCGTTTTTCCTCCACGGCCGCATAGTCGGTGAAAAGGTCCAGCTGCTCAAAAGAGGACTGGCGGTCGGGCAGATCGGTCTCAGGGATCACATGCCCCGCCACAATGTTGAGCCGGCGGACAAGGAGGTTTTTGTCCACAAGGCGGTCAAACAGAGCGGTGGCTGCGTCCAGAATCTTTTGGGTGGACGAGGTGTAGCTGTCCAGATTCTCCGTGCCGTGGGCATGCTTGGGAACATCGCGCCCGTAATGGTCCTTGGTCACCGGACCATGATACTGCTGCCGGCGGACGGCATCGGTCAGGTTTTCCCGGTCAAACCCCACCGTGATGGTGATCTGGTTGGTGACCAGTTTCTTGTTCACCAGATCCAGTGCCAGCAGTTCGGCCATCTCCCGCAGGACCAGCCGGGCCTTGTCAGCGGGGTAGGGGCAGTGCAGAACCTGCCCGGAACCCAGGCTGTTGTCCTGGGGGCGGTATGCCTTGACGGCGGCGATGGTGCAGGGCTCCCAGCCCCAGGCGTGGTCGATGAGCAGTTCGGCGTTTTTCCCGAACAGGCGGTAGAGCAGGTCCTCCCGATGGACCGACATCCGGGCCACGTCGCCCATGGTGAACATGCCGTGCTCTTCCAGCTTCTTGGCATAGCCCCGTCCCACCCGCCAGAAGTCGGTGAGGGGCTGGTGATCCCACAGATTCCGCCGGAAACTCATTTCATCCAGGGCGGCAATGCGCACGCCGTTTTGGTCTGCAGGGATATGCTTGGCCATAATGTCCATAGCTACTTTTGCCAGAAACAGATTTGTGCCGATGCCCGCAGTGGCGGTGATCCCGGTGGTGTGCAGGACTTCAAAAATCATCTTCATGGCCAGTTCCCGGGGCGTCAGATTATAGGTGGCCAGATAATCGGTGACATCCATAAAGACCTCATCGATGGAATAGACAATGATGTCCTCAGGAGCAATGTACTTAAGATAGATGCTGTAAATGAAGGCGCTGTACTGGATGTAGTACGCCATGCGGGGCGGAGCGATGAGATAGTCGATTTCCAATTCCGGCCGGGCGTTCAGCTCGGACAGAAAGCAAGACTTCCCCGAAAAACGATGCCCCGGTGCATCGTGGAGGCGTCCCCTTTTGGCCTCCCTGACCTGCTGGACCACCTCAAACAGCCGGGCCCGGCCGGAGATGCCGTAGGTCTTGAGGGACGGAGTGACGGCAAGGCAGATGGTCTTGTCGGTACGGCTTTCATCGGCCACCACCAGATTGGTGTTCAGCGGGTCCAGGCCCCGTTCCCGGCATTCCACCGAGGCATAGAAACTTTTCAGATCAATGGCAAGATAGACACGCTGTTTCATCCCCAGGGGAAACCTCCTTTCCGGTCCGCCGTACCCCACAGCCTTTGCCGCCGGGCCCGCCCCTTACCGCAGAAAATCGCTCCGATGGTCCACGGGCCGCAGGGCATAGCCCAGCTCGGTCAGGTGAGCGATCTTCAGGGCAACCAGATTGATATCCGTATCCATTGCCCGGGCGATCTGCTCAGCAGAGTAGTGATAATTGTAGATGTAATCCAGAAGTTCCTCCGTGTCGATGAGAATCTCCGCCGCCACAATGTTGGCTTCATACTCCGGCCGGGTCTTCATGTCGTAGAGCATGAACTCGTGCAGGCAGTTCGCCTGGGCGAGCCTGCGGTGAAGCTGATCATGGCCCAGCTCGTGGGCACAGACGATCCGGAGCATTCGATCACTCAGATCTTTGTTGAGGAAGATAAAACGGTTGCGTTTGATCACGCGGTACATTCCCTTGAGAGAACCAAAGTCCTCACAGTACAGGACTTCGATTCCCAAAGCCTTGGCAATTTGGAACGGGTCGCGTGTGCCGAAGCGCTTTACAAGGGACGAACCGATGTTCGAAAGCATTTCGCCGGTCAAGGAATCACCTCCGTCCTGTGTCTGCCCATGGGATGCTCAGGTCTATTCTCTCATACCGTGAGTCCCAAAGACCGGACTTACTCTTCCCGGCGGGATTTGTGGGAAGCATACTTTTTGTTCTTCTCCTTGGCTCTCCAGTACGCATCGTTGAGGGCGCGCATGGCTCCCTCCATGGCGTCCTCGGACAGCTGGCCGCCGGCAAACAGGCCGGTCACTTCCCCCACAAGAGCCTGGATGTCCCGGGCCGCCTGGGACCTGCCCTTCTCCTGGGCCTCCACCGTATACCGGTCGGCGCTGGTCAGAAGATAGTCCGCTGTCGTGCCAAGGGCGGCGGCCATATCCCCGACGATCTTCATGTTGCCGGGCCTGCGGGTCCCCATCTCATAGTTCTGGATGGTCCGGGGGGTCACCGAGACCTTCTCCGCCAGTTCCACCTGGGTCAGACCGGCCTCCAGCCGCTTCTCTTTCAATCTTTCCTTGAAGCCCATAGAAACACCTCTTTCGCTCGCTCTCACAGGAGCACGAACACTTTTTCACGAAATGGGATTGACACGAAATCTTGTTCTGCCTATAATGAAAACACGAAATTCTGTTCGTGAAAATGGTAGCACACGAACAGCACTGTTGTCAATCCGCAACACGAAAAAAGGTTCGTGTCCGTGTACAGGGGGGAGAATGAATGGATTCCCAGTGTATCAAAGAGTATGTGTCGGTGAATCTTGATGTGGACCAGAATGGTGTAGTCCATCCCAGGTTTATCCGGTGGACCAACGGTCAGATCTTCCGGATTGACAAGCTGAAATACAAGTGCCGCGCCGCCTCCTCCAAGGTCAGCGGTGGCGGCATCCGCTATACTGTCATGATTCACGGCAAGGAGACCTTCCTGTTCAGTGAAGGCAACAAATGGTTTGTGGAGGCAAAGAAAGGGGCGCAGTAATCGGAAAAAGCCAGGGTATCCCCGCCGGATTCCGGAAAGGCAGATCAGGAGGCAGCCCATGAAATTGGAAAAACTGGCACAGGATTGGTTTGCAGCCTGGCAGGCGGCAAACCCGGATTCCCGCAGGACCGCCCAGTCCTACCGGGGGTTGTTGGACAGGGCGATTCTGCCCCACCTGGGAAAATATGAGCTGGCGGAACTGACCACCGCAAAGCTCAGACGCTACTTTGCGGGCCTTGTCGGCGGGGCTCACCCCATCTGCTCGGCGGGGGTGGCCAAGAATGTGTACAAGCTGCTGCGGACCATTCTGAACCGGGCGGTGGAGCAGGGCTGTATGGAGCAAAATCCCTGCACGCCGGAGGTCCTGGGAAAGGAGATCCTGGCTAAACGGAAGGCCGGGCCTCATGGACTGCCGCCGGTTTTTACCCCGGAAGAGCAGGAACGGCTGCTGGCCGTCTGCGAGGCCGGGCTGTGGGGCAACCTGATCCGCTTTGCCTTTGCCACGGGCCTGCCCCAGGGAGAACTGCTGGCGCTGCGGGCGGAGGATGCGGACAGGGCAGGTGATCGTCTGTCTGTGCGCTGCCGTGTGGGCCGGGTCGCCGGCGGACCGGAAGGCGGACCCAAAACCAGACTGGCACTGCTGCCGGTGGAACCCTATGCCATCTCGCTGCCGGCCTCCTGCAGAAAAATTGTGGAGGCACAGCTCCAGACTCTGAGCAGACTGCAGGCGGTGGATGCCCGCTGCAATCCGGAGCACCTGCTGTTTGCCACACCGGACGGCCGTCCGCTGGAGGCCAATGTGCTGCGGACACAGCTGACCGCCCGGGAACGCCGGGCGGAGGTGAGCCTGCTGCCCTTCTCGGCCATCCGGGAGACTGCCATCCGCCGGTTCCTGGATACCGGCGCTTCCGATGCCGAGGTCATGCAGCGGTTTCATATCCGGGACCATCAGGCCTTTGTCCGGAAATATCGTCCAAAATGACGGAAATCCATGAATAGAAGTTCTACGCGCTTCCTATAACCGGGGAGCGCAAATTTTTTTTGCCAAAAAACTTGTTCCACTCAGCAAAGTAACTACGATGAAAAAAAGTCGGCAGGAACTTTGCAGGTGGAGCGGACAGGCAGGAACCTTCCACCTGGCATCGGACCTCTGACAAAACCAGGCACAGTCAAGGAGATTTGAAATATGCCCTCAAAGAAATACATGGCGGGGATTCCCTTTACTTACCGGCAGATCATGGGCAGCGTCACGGTATATTTCAGCAAATCGAAACAATGTTTTATCGCCCAGTTCAGAACGGCCAACCCGGCGGGAGGAAGGGCGCTGGAATATGAAACCCGTACCACCCTGCAGGACCGGGAACAGATCCGGGATTTCCTTGCATCGAAAGAGGGGATAAAAGCCCAGAAGGCCCTCTACGCCAAATATGCGGAGAAAATGGCGGAGGACTTTCCGGCGCAGATCGTGCAGTGTAGTGCCCGGCAGGCCTATGAGCTGCTGGAGGCAACTGCAGAGTTCCGGGCATGCCTTGCCCGGGAGATCGGCAAGGGAAGAAAAAACACGGCCAACCAGAAGGACACGCTGGACCGGGCTTTGCTGACAAAGTACCTTGACTGGTACGGGGATACTCCGCTGTACAAGATCGACAATGCCCAAAAGAAGATGGTGGCCCAGGACCTGGCGGGGGAGGATCCCCGGTATACCGCTTATCAGATGCAGCGCTGCCACTGTCGTTTGGAACTGATGCAGCGGTACGCGGCCGGCCGCGGCTGGATGGAGGCACAGAAACAGTATGGGAAACGTCGCTGGGATGCGCAGGCCCAAAAGCGCAGCAAGCTGGGAACCCGCTGCCTGTCCCATGCGACCTTCCGGGCTTTTTTGGAGCTGGTGACCCGGGAAGCCTTGCAGGATGGCCGTGCAGTGGGAGTGCTGTGCCTGATGCTGGATGGACTGTCTTTGGAAGAGATCTGTGGGCTGTGGTATGAGGATATTGTGACCTTGCCGGATTCAGCCTGTTACAGCCTGCGGATTATGCGGCCGTATATCAGGATGGAGGGCAGCCGCATGCAGTTCGGAAAGAAAACGGTGTATCCCTACAAGCTGCGGTATGTTCCGGTGTGCGGCGTCCTCCAGGAAGCCCTGCAGCACAGGATGGAACATGTGCCCGCCCGGTTTGTAAAAAAGATTCACCGGATGCCCGTTGTCTGCTGTGGAAATCAATGGGAACAGTCGTGTACGCCGGAAGAGCTGACCAACTACTGTAAAGACCTGTTGAAAAAGGTGGGCTTTGATGCCGGAACCTACAAAAAGACGGACGACAGCTCCAACTATCAGGAGGAAAAGGAGATCGGCGCGGGAATCCGTGTGTTGTATCGGACCTTTGAGGCGGTTGTGGAGGGATATCTGCGGCAGGGGGAAAAGGAGCATCTGCAGGGACTGGTGCCCAAACTGCTGATGGATCAGGTCTACCGGGATTACCAGTGTGGCGGGTATCAGGAGGCCATGGCAAGAAAGCTGGACAAATGCAGCGCCGGCCGCATCCAGATGAAGCCCGGCCACCAGGAACAGATCGCCGAAGATGTTGACGATGCAGGCAATCAGCACAAAGATCAGGGGAGAATTGCTGTCGCCCAACCCGCGGAAAACGGCGGACAGCATGTTATACGCGACAATAAAGAAGATGCCGCAGCCGCAGATCCGCACATAGCTGACAGTCAGGTCCAGGGATTCCTGGGGCGCTTGCATGAGCACGGCGATGGGGCGGGCAAAAAAGACCAGCAGGATGAACAGCACGACGGACACCATGGCGAAGACGATGGTCGCGCCGCCCAGGACAGCGGGGATCTTTTCCGGCTTCTTCTCGCCCAAATACCGGGCAATGAGCACTGTGACGCCCATGGCAAGCTGGGTCACCACAAAGGTGACGAGATTCAAGACCTGGCTGCCTGTGGAGACTGCCGACAGGCCGGAGGTGGAGCCGAACCGTCCCACCACCAGCAGGTCAACGGCTCCGTAGGCGGCCTGCAGAACCAGCGCTCCCAGGACGGGGAGCATGAACCAGCATAGCTTTTTCAAAATGCTGCCTTGTGTGAAATCTGACATGCCCTTATTCAAAGGAATCTCTCCTTTCCAGCATGACCTGATAGAATCGTTCAATGGTTCGGATGGCGCACTTTGCATCCGACTCCGGCATATCCTTCAGATAGGCCGCCAGATCATCGAAATACTGCTCGTTGTATCTGTGGTGAAGCTGTTCCCCGGCGGGCGTGGCGGTGATGTAGGTCACCCTGCCATCCTGACGGGAGGCTTCCTTGCGCAGATACCCCTTGCTCTCCATCTCCTTGACCGTCCGTGTTACCCCCGGGCGGGGGATGTTGAGCACGTCGCTGATGTCTGAGATCTTGACCTGGACACCCTGAGCTTCCAGGGTTTCAATCACATCCAGATAGCGGATGTAGGACGCGGTGACCTCCCCGGGCAGGGCAGGGAGCAGGTCGAGGACCCGCTTGGCCAGATAGCAGGCATCAAACAGGGATTTGATGGTTTTGGTTTCCACGGTTTGGCCTCCTAATATAGTTACTATTGGTAATTATATGAGCGCATTTTTCTTTTGTCAAGGTGCACCCGGCGGTCTTTGCCTGAACCTGATTCGGGACAATTTGTAAGAAATACCATTCTTGACAGGGCAGGGGAGGCGTTTTTATAATGGGAAAGATTTCGCATTTCTACAGGCCGGAGAAAGGGAAAAAGTGACAAAACAGCCGCCTTTTCTTTGGCCATATGGGACAAGGAGAACAGATGAAACGAGCAAAACTGACAAAAAACAACTGCTTTTTCGTGCAGTTGGTATCCTGCTGGCAGTGCTGGTGTTGCTGGCAGGAGCATTTTTCCTGTATGTGTCGGATTACTACCGGGCGGAGGATGTGGCCCTGGAAGTGATGAACGACGGCAGCGGCATCACGGTGCAGGATAACCTGACGGTGCTGGAACCCTCCCAGCCGGGGGATACGGCCCTGATTTTTTATCCCGGAGCCAAGGTGGAGGCGGAAGCCTATCTGCCATTGCTGGATCAGCTGCGGCAGAATGGCCTGACCTGCATTCTGGTGCATATGCCCTTCCACATGGCCATCTTCGACGCCAACGCCGCCCAGGAGGTCATGGCTCAGTTCCCCCAGTACAGCCACTGGTATATTGCCGGGCACTCCATGGGCGGAGCCATGGCTTCCCAGTTTGCCGCAGACCATCCTGAAGAGGTGGACGGCCTGATTCTTTTGGGCGCTTATATCTACGGTGACTATCCGCCGGCGGATACCCTGACAGTCTACGGCTCCCTCAACCAGAGTGTGGAGGATAAGCTGGACTACACCGAGAATGTGGTGGAAATCCAGGGCGGCAACCATGCCCAGTTCGGAAACTATGGCCCTCAGAAAGGTGACGCCCCTGCCACCATCTCGGCCGAGGAACAGCAGGCGCAGACAGTGGATGCCATCCTGGAGTTTATCCAACAGCGACAGGCAGCATAAACAACAAAAGTCCCCGGATCGCTCCTTTTCGGAACAGATCCGGGGACTTTTCATTGCAGATCCTTTTGGAAAGGAAACCAGCGCTCACTGATCCGTGCTCAGGTTTTCTGTAAAGCGGGCAATCACCTTTTCTTCATAGGAGGCATACTGGTTCCCCGCCAGAGCGGGGAGAGCACCATGGACAAATTCCTCCCAGCTTTCCGATTCGTTCCGCACCAGGATGGGGTAAAAGAATACCCCGTTTTTCCTGGCAGCATCCAAATCGCCCGGGGCGTCCCCCACCATGAGGATATGCCCTTCCTCGTAGCCTTTTGCTTTCAGCTGCGCGATGCAGGAGGCCTTGGTCCCTGCATCCTGGCAGCAAAGAATGTCAACCGAATCCAATAGGCCGCAGCGGTTCCATTCCTCCTCGACAGCTTCGCGGTTTGCACTGGAAACAATGGCCACATCGGCGATGCTGTGAGCGGAGGCCAGGCCTTTGGCTGCGCCTGCAAAGGGCTTTTTGTCAGACTCTGGCAGCGCACCGATTGCGGCATTGACCTGATTGGACCAGGCAAGGGCCTTGGCCAGGCAGGGGCCCTGAGCGGTTTCAGCAGCCTTGCTCAGGGCGGCGTTGGAAAGTTCCGGAGCCTGCTCGGCCCAGTCTTTCAATTCCTTCAGGCCCTCGATAGGAGTATACTTGGCATCAATTTCTGTCAGTGCCAGGGCCAGGCCTTTGAATCTGTTGATCCCGCGGGTCAGGGAATAGAGATTGATCTGGTTCCAGCGATCCAAAATAGCATCCTTCCAAGGGTCCAGATGCCATTCAGTGACCATGCAGGGGCCGAAGCAGCGGTAGTGCTTCACATCCATGGTATCCATTACACCTCCGTCAGAGTCAATACAAACCAGGAAGGGTTTGCCGGGAGTAAAATCTGAAATACGTATCATTGAGATAAACCTCCATTTGGTGCATCCGCAGGTCAGATAGGCTGACAAAGAAGCAGATTGAAAACGGTATGGCAATCCATCATGGATTGGAGTCGGGAGTCAGTAAGGCGGGAAATTTCTGCTGCACGACACGCTGGGCAAAGGGTTGGGAGAACCAGCTGACCAGACAGCTTGCCGCGTACATGGGAAGGAAGTTCCCACGATAGCTACTCAGAAATGCAAACAATCCCTGTCCTTCCAAAATGATCACATTCAAGCAGGTCATGATTGCGGTCATCAGGAAAGTTACAATCAGATTGATGCAGAGAGACATGACGAGAGAAAACCGGAAACTGCGAAAAGGTAGGTTCAGAAATTGATGGATGGCAATACCGAGCAGGTCTGCCGGGATGAGCATGCCAATCAAAGTGGCTGTGGGATAGGCCACACAGAAATTGATGCCAAAACGCGGCAAATTCAGTTGCGGCAATATGCCGGTGCAGATCAAAACCAACTGTGCAGTCAAACAGAGTGCTGAAGCAGTAAAAAGGTTGGAGATAAGTGTCTGGATCAGTTTTCTTTTCATATCCGTTCCGTTCTGTTCAGGAGTTAAAGACGGGTATCCCACCGGCCGCACCAGACCAGGTCATCTGCTGTGCCGCGGAAGGAAGATTTGCCGGTGATTTTTTCCACCAGGGCATGAAGATATTCGGGCGTATCTCCATAGGCGTTGATAAAGGTTTTCATCATTGGCAGATCATACAGGTGATTGGTATAGTTGAGGGAGACGCATAGAGTGGGAACCTCACAGCTGGTCCATGGAATTTCATGAGAATGCCCGATGGAATAGGCTACCCGCATGTTGTTTTGCTGGGCATAGCCCTTGATGTTGACAGCCATGATTACCAGGTCATACTTGGCTTTGAAAGGTTCCCGGGCAAACTTCTGCATCATCAGACCCCGATTGGCAGGGGAGTGGCCCTGCATTTCAAGCTCATAAAAGTCTTTGGGCGCCGTGACCTCAAATCCAGCGCTTTTCAGTTCATCGATCAGCCGCTGTTTGGCAGGGTCGGGACCGTCGGCCAGTGTGACGGGAGCACTTTCAATAAAATAGAGGAACACCCGTTTTTTCTGGAGCGGGTCAATGGGCAGCAGATGCTGAGTGTCTTTCACCAGGGTGATGGAGGCATCCGCTGCCTGGGCCGCGGCCGCCTGGTGTTCGGCACAGTGAATGCAGGAAAGGTTTTCCCTGGCCGGGAACTGCAGATGATCCAGACCGACCTTGGCCTTGAGACCAAGAATCCGATGCAGTGCATCGTCCAGCCGTTCGGCGGTGATCGTGCCGTTTTCGATGCCGGCTCTCATGTAGGCGATGTCTTCGTCGGGATCGTTGAAGAAAAGCAGCATGTCGCACCCGGCGGCAATGACTCCGGGAACCGCTTCCTTTCGGGGCGCGGCGTTCAGCAACCCGGCCATGTGGGAGGCATCGGTGACGATCAGACCGTTAAAGCCCAGGTGATCCCGCAGAAGGCCCTGAAGCAATTCGGGGGACAAGGTGGCGGGTTTGATGTCCTTGTCCTGCAAAGCGGGATTGAGGCGGCGCTGCCATGCCGGCTGACAGATCTGGCCCACCATGATACTCTCCAGGCCATCCTCAATCAGGGCACGGTAGACCTTGCCGAAAGTGGCATCCCATTCTTCACAGGAAAGGTCGTTGCAGCCCATCAGCAGGTGCTGGTCCCGCTCTTCGCTGCCGTCGCCGGGGAAATGTTTGGCGGCGCAGGCAATGCCCAGCTTGCGCATCTCTTCCATGTAGGCTTTGGACAGGGAAATGATCCGGTCCGGGTCTGAACCAAAGGCGCGGGTGTTTACAATGGTGTTCCGCCAGTTGGACAAAACATCGCAGACCGGCGCAAAGGTCCAGTTGCAGCCCAGGGCAGCCGCTTCTTTTCCGCCTACACGTGCCATGGCATGTGCGGTGGAATCGTCAGAACAGGCGGCACAGGCTGCACCGCTTGCCACCATCGTGCCCTTGCCCACGGCGCCGTTGCCGCCGGCCTCGCAGTTGGCAGCGATCAGTACCGGAACCTTGCTGAATTGCTGAAACATTTGGTTCTGCACATATACTTCCTCCGGCGTACCGCCCTGCCAGCGCACGCCGCCGATATGATATTTTTCACAGAGCTGACGGATATGGGACTCATCGCGCTGGAAGTTCAGTACAATGAACAGCTGGCCGATTTTTTCTTCCAGCGTCATATCGGCCAGGGTCTTTTCGACCCATTGGATTTGCTCCTCCGACAGGGAAAAAGGCTTGGCTCTCAAGTCAACCATGAAGTACCTCCTTATGGCAGCAGAATGAAAAATGTGGCAGGAAAGCCCTGGCTTTTCACTGCTTTCCTGCCACGTGGTAACGGTTGGATGGAATCCGATCAGGGAAGATGGATCGGCACTTTGTCAGGCAACCGGGTGAACATACGAGACGTCCATATAGTTCAGCTTGCCCAGTTTCAGACCTTCCAGATTTCCGGCAAGACCGTAGCAGTCAATGGCATTGCACAGACCGACACAGTAGTACTGGCCGAACACCAGGTCGATCAGCTGATCCCAGCCTTCCTGCGCGGTAGCTTCATCGGGGGAGGAGGCCAGGGCGATCATGTCGGAGACTTCGGGGCGATCATCACGATAGCCGCCCACCGTGACACCGATCTTGGCGGGATCCAGCTGGTTGAAGTTGTCGGGGCTGAGCGTACCGGCGGTAGTGGCGCCCACATAGCAGTCATACTCTCCGGCGCGCATGTTGGCCACGTAGGTGCTCTGTTCCAGAGTCTGGATTTCCATATTGATGCCTACCTGGCGCAGGCTTTCCTGAATGACGGTAGCAATCTGTTGGGTGGCAGCCTGAGTGACCAGGGTGCAGTCAAATCCATCGGGGAAGCCTGCCTGAGCCATCAGTTCCTTGGCCTTTTCGGGATCATACGGAACATGTCCGCCCTCGTAGTACTCTTTGTAGTAAGGATGGGTTTCGGTCAGCCATCCCTGTACGACCTGGCCCTGGCCCATATTCTGCAGGGCGTTGACCGCCTGGGGATCCAGAGCATAGGAAACCGTGTCCAATGTTCCGGCTGCCCACGGGCCATAAGCCATCCAAATGATAAGAGGGCAACTCAGCCAGATCAGGATGCCTAAAACAGCGCCAATAGGCAATACCTTTGCCTCATACACAAAGCTGATGTCGCAGAAGTCTTTCATTGCCTTAGTGACAGTTTTATTCTTTGTACCTCCGACACCATAGGCCCGGAAGGTCTGAATGCCGGAAACATATTCCACAATGCTACTGACATTTTCCGCGCAAATATCATTTTTTTCGTTGCCATATTTGCGTACCATGCGGAAAGACAGCCACAGCGCCGGAATGAGCAGCAGATCGGCTACCAGAAGGACAATACCCGCCGGAACATAGAAGGTCATAACAAACACAATCAGCATGAGGGACAGGGAAATGCTCTTTGCCAGATCCCCGATTTTATGGGTCAGTATTTTTTCGTAGTTATTGACATCGCTGGTGATCGTGTTGATGTAATCGCCTGTCTGCCCCTGGGTAAACCGGGACAGAGGAATCCGTTTGATCTTATCACCCATAAACAGCCGGATGTTTTTGCTTACTTCCGCACCGCCAATCTGCGCCCGTGTATAACCGAAGCTGTAAATCAGGATACGAAGCAGAAAAATGACTGCAAGCACTCCCGTGAGCATCAGGGAGCGATTCATATTAAATTCTCCAGACCAAAGGGACAGCATCGTAAAATACAGCAGCATGAACAGACTGCCGGAAAGCAGGCCCTCCAGAACCGTTGCAATTACACCAATGTAAAAGTTTTTGTTTTTCTTCAACACCTCTTTACCCGTCATGGCGTTCCCCTCCTTCCAACTGATAGGTAATGTTACGGGCCGCTTCATAATCAGCCCACGATTTGCGGTAATACTCATTTTTCTTCCGCACTTCTTCATGGGTTCCAACACAGGTGATTGTATGGTTTTCGACCACGGCCACCCGGTCACACATCTTTAAGGCACTCAAACGGTGGGCAACCACAATTACGGTCTTGCCCCTGCACAGATTTTGGATGGCCTTATCAATCTCCATCTGGTTCTCAGGGTCGGAAGCACTTGTGGCCTCGTCAAGAATCAGAATCGGAGAATTTTTCAAGATTGCCCTTGCGATAGCGATTCGCTGTTTCTCACCACCAGAGAAACGGGAACCGAAGCTACCAACCTTTGTATCATAACCGTCCGGCAAAGACATGATAAAATCATCAATCTGTGCCTCTCTTGCCGCCGCCTGTACTTCCTCCAGGCTGGCATTGCTGCCCATACGGATATTTTCAAGAACGCTGTCACGGGTAAGGAAAGTTTTCTGAAAGACAATGGCAACATTCTTCAAGATCGTCTCATAGTTCAGCTCTTTTACATTTTTCCCGCCAATCAGCACTTCGCCCTCCTGCACATCATAGAACCGGGAGATCAGCTCAATCACGGTACTTTTACCGGCACCAGACTGTCCCACAAGGGCCATGCGTTCACCATCTTTAATTTTGAGATTGACGCCTTGCAGTACATCGGTCTTGCCATCATAGGAAAACCGAACATTCCGAAGTTCAATATCGTGATTTTGGGGAAAGTCCGTTCCACCCTCATAAATCGGAATATCCAGTATCTCTTTGGTCTTAGTAACAGCGTTCAGCACATTGGCAAAATTAGTCCCCAATTCTTGCAGGGGGCGGATTTCCGTCAGATACATGGAACCTACATAGACGAACAGCAAAAATGCGCTGGCTGCCAGTGAGCCTTTCAGGAAAAACATTCCGCCGATTGGAACCATCAGCAACATCCCACATTCGATGATAACTACGAAAGCTGCATAAGGCGGCCCCATACGCCGGGAAGTTTCATTCCACATGGCATTTTCTTCCTGGATAGCGTCTGAAAACTTTTGAAACGATTTGCTCCCCATGTTATAGGCTTTAATCAATTTCATGCCGCTGATGTACTCAATCATAACCGAGTTCAGTGTGGTAATGGAGCGATTGGCCCGTTCCATCAGGTCATCCGTATTGCGGAACATCATCCCCATTACAACAATAGCAAGGATCAGCGGAACCAGGGAAATCAATGCCAGAGGAATATTGACGGTCATCAGATAAAGAAAGATGACTACCGGCCCAACCAGATAGCACACAAGGTCAGGAAGGTTATGAGCCAGGAACAGCTCCAGCTTTTCAATATCTTCATTCAGAACCGTTTTTATATCCCCGGTGCGCCGTTCATTCAAGGCCCCCAAAGGCGCTCTGGCCATGTGTTCTGCAACCATGCAGCGCACTTTGAAAAGAGCGCCGTAGGCCCCTTTGTGGGCTGCTACGCCGGAACAGCCAAACAGGGCAAACCGCAAAGTTACCGCCGCCGCAATCATTGCCACGGTCTGCACAACCAATTCCTGTGTGCAGGTATGATTGAAGGTGGCGTCCATGAGCCGGTAAATCCCAATGTAAGGGACGATAATGCAAAGGCCGCTGACCGCCGATAGAAAAATCGCCAGGAACAGCCAGATTTTTTGCTCACCGGCCCAGTGGAGCAGCAAAGCTACTCTGTTTTCTTTTTTCTGTTTCATAGATCACCTCTCCTTTCCATCTGAAACAGAGAACAGCTCTCTCAATTTCGGGAGGGCATCCATCACAACAGGTACATCATCGGGCATTTCGCCCTCGTCAAAATGCAGAACGCGGGAGCAGGTTCGGCAGACAAACTCAAAATCATGGGTAACGATGAAAATAACCTTTCCCATATCAGACAATCGCCGGATCAGCCCTGCCACCTGTGCCATACTGTCAAAATCCAGGCCGCTGGTCGGTTCATCAAATACCAGAAGATTTTTTCCGCAGATCATACTGACCGCCACAGCCACCCGCTGTTTTTGACCGCCTGACAGGGTGTTCGGGTGTCGTTCCCGGTAAGCAACAAGCCCCAATTTTTCAAGTGTTTCTGTCACTAATTTCTGATCGGGATTGCGAATACCAAAGGAGCATTCTGCTTCCACACTGTCAGCAAACAATTCGTAGTTCACATCCTGCATGACCATGTAAGACTTCTTCAGCCTTGTCTTTCGGTCCATCGGTCTGCCATCCCACAGGAATTGTCCATCGCAATCCTTACATCTTGCCGCCGCAATCGGCGCAGTACATCAGGCCGGTCAGGGGATGGGCCTCGCCAAAGCCGTCCGGGTAGCGTCTGGCGTTTCCCCGGATACGCTGCACATTGTCAAAGGTTTCCTGGTCGATGATAGCCTCATGGGTGTTCTCGAAAATCGTCCACTCGCTTTTGTCAACATAGTGGCTTTTCTTATCCTTGAAGTGCTTGCGGGTCTTAAAATTGACCGTATGGCCTAAATACTCCCGCTTTTTTAGGATTTCAACAACGGTAGAGGCACTCCAACGGTAAATATCCGCAAAGGTCTTATTTTTGTTCACTCCCTCGCCATAGCGGGCAAGGTGAACGGCGGGTATTTCGATTTTTTCTTCTGACAGCTTGGTTGCAATCTGATAGGGGCCGTAGCCCTCCATCGCAAGCGCGAAAATATGTCGCACTACTTCGGCGGCTTCTTCGTCAACAAGCCAGTGTTCCCGCTTTTCGTCCCACAGGTAGCCATAAATGACGGTGCCGGTCAGGTGCTTGCCGCTCATGCCCTTGGACTTGAACACGGAGCGGATTTTCCGGCTGGTGTCGCGGGCGTAAAACTCGTTCATGATGTTGCGGAACGGAGTAAAATCGTCGTCACCTTTCAGACTGTCCACACCGTCATTGATGGCGATCAGCCGGACACCACGCTGCCGCAAAATCTCCATGACCTGACCGACTTTCAGATAGTCGCGCCCCAGGCGGCTCATGTCCTTTATGACGAT
>CALXHO010000113.1 GCA_944388125.1 uncultured Gemmiger sp.
GAGCATATTCATATTAATTCGTTTATGTATGAGCCTCTTTTAGATATGGACATTAATGAGCTTTTGAGCTTATATCAGAGAGCAAAAACTTTATAGGTGGTAAAATAATAATAGAGAGGAAACAACATTATGGACAAGATGAGAATGGAATCCGTAGATATGACGACCCAGAATATCGAGAAAATTGGTGCCCTGTTCCCGAACTGCATTACCGAAACAAAGGATGAAAGCGGTAGGCCGAAGAAAGCAATCAATTTTGAATTATTAAAACAGATGTTGTCTGAGGACTTGATTGACGGCGATGAAGCCTATGAATTTACCTGGGTTGGTAAGAAGTCTGCTATTGTTGAAGCGAATAAGCCAATTCGTAAAACACTCCGCCCATGTAAAGAAGAAAGTGTCAACTGGGATACTACGGAGAACCTCTATATTGAGGGCGACAACCTTGAGGTGTTGAAGCTTTTGCAGGAAAGTTATCTAGGCAAAGTGAAAATGATCTATATTGACCCGCCCTATAATACCGGAAATGATTTTATCTATCGGGATAATTTTGCTCTGTCTTCCGAGGAATATGTAGAAGATATCGGTCAATATGACGATGAAGGTAACCGGCTTTTTAGAAACACGGATTCAAACGGACGATTTCATTCTGATTGGTGTAGTATGATTTATTCAAGATTAATGCTGGCGAGAAATCTCTTAACAGATGATGGGGTTATTTTTATTTCCGTTGATGATTCCGAGTTGGACAATATGATAAAGATTTGTAATGAGATATTTGGCAATTCAAATACAATTGCGAATTTTGTAATTGTATCAAATTCAGCAAAAAACAATTCAAAATTTGTCTCCGTTACTCATGAATACTTATTATGCATTGCAAAAAATAAAAAATTAGTACCAGTTGAATGGAGAGTTAAAAGAAGTAATTCTGATACTTTTATAAAACTTGCAAAAAAGCTTATGGAAAGCGGTATGAGTGATGAAGAAATTCACTCAGAATTGTTAGCATTAGTAAAGTATCCCAAATATTATGAATTCGATCACTATACTTATGTAGATAGTAGAGGTCCCTTTAGAGCATCAGATTTAACTGCACCAGGGAGCAAAAATAAGTATGATATAGTTCATCCAAAAACAAAAAAAATTTGTAAGACTGGGGCACGAGGATGGGCATATTCTGAGATTGAGATGAAAAAATTGATTGATAATGATTATATATTTTTTGGTGCTGATGAAACTGTTATGCCGCAGTTAAAGAACTATTTATTTGAAAATGAAATGGCATTGCCAAAGTCGGTGTTATTTTTTGATTCTCAAGCTTCGACTAAATGGATGAAGGCAGAAAAACTGGGATTTGATTTTCCTAAGGCAATAGATTATATCAAGTATATTCTATCAATGTATCCTGAGGACAATTTTACTATTGTTGATTTTTTTAGCGGATCGGGAACCACCGCTCATGCTGCTATGCAACTTAATGCTGAAGATGGCGGAAACCGCAAGTTTATTATGGTGCAACTTCCTGAGCCTTGTGATGAAAAGGGGGAAGCCTTCAAAGCTGGTTATAAAAACATCTGTGAAATCGGCAAAGAGCGCATTCGCCGCGCTGGGAAGAAAATCAAAGAAGAAAATCCGCTCACTACGCAGAATTTGGATATTGGTTTCCGCGTGCTGAAACTTGCCGACAGTAACATGAACGATGTATACTATGGTGTCAATGAGTACAATCAGGATATGTTGTCTATGCTTGAATCAAACATCAAGCCCGACCGCACGGATTTAGACCTTCTCTTTGGCTGCCTACTGGAATGGGGACTTCCTCTTTCCCTTCCATATTCCGCCGAAACTATTGAGGGCTGCACGGTGCATAACTATAACGATGGCGACCTGATTGCCTGCTTTGATGAAAATGTGCCGGATAATGTCATCAAAGCCATTGCAAAAAAACAGCCGCTTCGTGCAGTGTTCCGAGATTCCAGTTTTGCTAACAGTCCGTCAAAGATTAATGTTGGTGAGATATTCAAGATGCTTGCTCCGGACACACGGGTAAAAGTGATTTAGGAGGGATGAATATGGAAAAAAAAGAACTGACTCCTATTGATCACAAGTTTCTGCAAAGTGTTGCTGAGGTACTCGCGCAGGCACGAAAAAACGCAAAAACCGCTGTTAATCTTTCCATGGTCTACGCTTACTTTGAAATTGGCCGAATGATCGTGGAGGAAGAACAGCATGGTGCGAACCGCGCCGCATACGGAACCCAGCTTTTAAAAGAATTGTCCGCTTATTTGACGGAAAAATATGGCAAGGGTTTTTCTGTTGGAAATCTGAAAAATATCCGACAATTTTACAAGGTCTACGCTAATGACCAGATTGGCGAAACAGTGTTTAGCCAATTCGAAAACCTTCCTGCTGTGAGCACCGGACGGAAGTTTTTTCTAAGCTGGTCGCATTATTTAAAGCTTATGCGGATTACTAATATAGATGAAAGGCATTTTTATGAGATTGAGGCGGTCAAAAATGATTGGAGCCTTAATGAACTGAAACGACAATATAACACTTCTCTTTATGAACGGCTGGCACTCAGCACAGATAAAGAGAAGATTTACCGTCTTTCTACAGAAGGACAGACAGTAGAGACACCGAGCGACGCTGTCAAAGATCCCTATGTTTTGGAATTTTTAGGATTGCCAGAACTGCCGTCTTATTCTGAAACAGAGCTGGAAAGTCGAATCATTGACCACTTACAGCAGTTCCTCCTGGAACTTGGTACAGGCTTTGCGTTTATCGGGCGGCAGGAACGGTTTACTTTTAATGAAGAACATTTTATGGTGGACTTGGTTTTTTACAATCGTCTGCTGCGCTGCTTTGTTCTCTTCGACCTGAAGATTGGAGAACTCAAGCATCAAGACATCGGCCAAATGCAAATGTACGTGCATTACTATGACCGCAAGGTCAAGCTGCCGGATGAAAATCCGACAATTGGTATCGTCCTTTGTAAAGATAAAAACAACGCTGTCGTAGAAATGACACTGCCGGAAGATAATGCGCAGATTTTTGCCAGCAAGTATGAGACTGTTTTGCCAAGCAAGGAGTCTCTGCAAAAACTGCTTCAAGAACAGATGTCAGACGCAGACGGAGGTGAGGGCGAATGAAATTACAGTTTAAACACCAAAAATTTCAGGCAGACGCCGCTAAAGCTGTGGTAGATGTGTTTGCCGGGCAGCCATATCTCACCCCATCTTATATGATGGATCGTGGTTCCGGCTATTATCAGCAAAGACTTACTGAGGAAGAGGATTTTACCGGATGGAGTAATCACAAAATTATTCCCGAGCTGAATGACAGCATCATTTTGGAGCATATCCAAAAGATTCAGCGGGCGAACCAGCTTGCCCCGTCCTCT
>CALXHO010000114.1 GCA_944388125.1 uncultured Gemmiger sp.
TTTGTGGAGCTTAGTTGTCCGAAAAATAGTCGGCTATAGTCCAGTTGGACGTAGTAGTCTGGTCGGAGAACTGTGACGCACAGGAAAATAGCATGAAACAGCGCCGGAAATTGTGTAGTGTGCACAACTTCCGGCGCTGTTTGTGGTGGTTATAAAAGAATGTTGGAGCGTAAAAAACCATATATGGAACCGACTGGGAAGGAGGAGTGGTCAGATGGTAGTCAGAAAGGGACCTACCGCCGGAGAAACCGCTCATGTTTCCGGCAGATAAAACCCGAAAACACCATTGGAAAATTCTCCGGCCGCGAAGCGGTGCACCTGTCCCTCGATGATTACCTCATAGACGTGAAACCGTTTTTCGACACCGTGGTGCGGATCAATTACAGCAGCGGTTTCCCCGCAGTCCCGCCAGGAATATCGGAAAATATTCACGCCGAACAGACGGCAGTCCCCGTCCAGACCGGCGATCTCAAAGGTCCATTTCATAAGAGGGCTCCTTTCTTCAGCGTCCGCCCAGCACTGCCCGCATCATCTCTTCAGTGGCGGCGGGAAAATGGGCCTGAATCTGGTGGAACACCTTTGCCCGGGACTGTACCGGGTCGGTGGCGTAGGCTGCTGCGATGCACTCCGCGCCCCAGAGCGCTTCCGGCGTCGTATACTCTGCCCGGGGCCAGCCGTAGGGCTGGCCTTTTTTGTTCAGCTTCTGACGGAAATCCCGGATGATCAGATAGCTGCTCATCTGCAGATCGGTCACGGTGCCCTCGAAGTTCTTCTCCCCGCCCTTGCCGAATCCGGCCCGCTCTTTCAGTTCATAGGAGAGCAGGGCGTCCGCTTCGGTGAACTGGTCCATGATCTTCTTCTGGCGGGCGGTGGCGAGACCATCGTCCCACCGGCTGTCAAAGTCGTAGCCGTCCCGCCGCCAGTTGGCAAAATCCGGGAACCAGGCCTTGGAGATGAAGCCCGCTTTCTTGCCGAAGAACTTGCCGTAGGCCACCTGGCCGCTGCGGGCAATCAGCTGCCGCCACTCCCACGGATCACGGTCCGCATCACCGCTCCACCAGTCCTGAGGACAGGTGCGCTCCTCCGCCGAAAAACCATTGATGCCGTTACGGAAGAGGGGCAGGAATCCCACCTCGTCGATCCAATCCACCAGTTCCTGCCAGCTGTGGATACAGGCCGGGTCGTCCCAGGCCGGTCCCCGCATGATCCACTCCCCGTTTTCCACTGCCATCCTGCCGTCTCCCTTTCTGTTTCTGGTAAGAACAGTATAACACAAAATGCCCCCGTGCGATGGTGGGGCACCGGATATTACCCTATCTTTCGATCCGGGGGGCTTTATGCTATAATCAAATTAGAATGTGACACTGACGAACTCGCATTTTCAGAGGAGGCGTGATTGTATGTTTCTTGTACTGGGGACCCTGGCCATCGTGACTGCGGTTGGTGCGGTAATTTTGGGATTGAACGGTAAAAATGCGGAGGTTCTCCGTTCTATCAGCATTTCTTTGACAGCCCTCACGGTTTGCGCTTTTTACCAGCTGGACGCACAGTATGTTGCAAGAGAAGATTGGTCTGCGCTGATGGATGTAACTCCCACCGGAGTTACCTTGTGTTGGATCGGAACCGTGGTTTCCATTTTAATCAACGGCATCAGTTTCTTTATCAAGAAGAAAAGGCGGTAAGTTCCAGCTTGCCAGGCGTAGGAAGATTGTGTCAACGCCCAGCACGCCGGAAAATTCAACTTTCTGATTTTTCTGATTGCCCCCCTTGTAATAAAAGCTTACAATTCATTTGTTTTTTGCTTTTTATTAAGAAATACCGTCTAAAATAAGCGGTTAAACGCCATCGTCTGGTCAATGAAACTGTTGTGAGCGGACCAACACAACGATACGGCTTCGGAATATTGTGGTGCTCACAAATTCCGGAGCTGCTTGTTATACAGATAAAAGCTATTAAAGTGGAGGAATGATCTGGAGCAGAGTGGTACTCAAATATTGATGAAACAGATACAAATAGCGCCTTTGAAAAAGGATAGCGCCATGAGAAGAGCATTTTAGTCCTTTTTAATAATACTCTTTTAAATACTTGAAGTTGGGAAGATGAGCAAGTTTTCTAAGAGCTTTTGCTTCAATTTGCCGTATTCTTTCACGGGTTACACCAAATTTTTGGCCTACTTCTTCCAATGTTTTTTCCGCGCCATAAAATCCGTACCGTTCTCGAAGAACTTCTGTTTCCCTATCAGAGAGCTGATCAAAGGCTTTGCTGATAGCATCCTTATATGCGATCATCTCTAAAGTTTCATCATCATTGGTGATGGTTTTTGGTGATAGCTTGGCCAAAACACATCCAAGCTCAAGGTCTTCGTCTTCTGAAGATTTGTTTTCTTCAATTAGGTCCTGATAATACTCATCAGAGACCATCATTGAGAGCACGTCGACAGCATCCGTCTCTTGGCAATCAATCTTATCAATAATAATTTTCATTGCCTTTTTACAACCAAGAACCTTATCGCACTCCAGGCAACCGTACCGCTTGAGGACGGGATACATTGCAAAATACTCATCCTTTTTATGTACCGGATAGTAGACAAGCTTTCGTTGGGTGGATTGCTCACGCGAAATGTTTTGTAAAATCCATAATGTTTCATAGGAAGAAAAAGGGCCAGATGTATCTGGATCATATTTATCTACAGCAATTATAAGACCAATACATGCATAGCCTATCGCGTCTTCAAGATCCATGTCGTATGTCTCGGAACGCTGAAGGGCTATGCGAAGGGCAATTCGCAGATGCATCTCAATCATTCTCTGCCTTGCGAACCGATTTCCTTCAGCAATCTGATACTTTAATTGTCGAATTTCCTTCCTTTGAGGAGGGATGATGTTTTTTACCTCATTCACGAAAGGTTGTAGTGAAGGGACTCGTTCGACTATGCGCCTGTAGACGTCGTCATAATTGCTTTGGGCAAAATCATCGTATTCATCATCAGAAGATTCTTCATGCCGAGTAGGTGTATCCGGATAGATAATGATTCCAAACGTGGTTAAGGAATTGCTCAACCAGTCAAAATCTTGAATAGGAAGAGCATATTGGTCAGCATAATCCATTATATTGTCGAATGTAATATAGCCCTGCTTCTCCGACAATTGGAGCAACGCTTTATATGCTAACTGCCTTGCTTCCTTTTCCACTCACTCTCACCTCAATTGTTATTGAGAACACAACTTCAGGATTGTCTCACTTGTGGCTTCTGAATTGAATCGATCTTGGAAATCGTATACAAAATCAAATAATCGGTTCATGTAATCGTCGACATTCGTTGCTCCATCGATCAGCTTTTCATACAAAACATCAATACCGCCTCGCACATAGCTATCGAAACGTTCCATATCTGCCGGATCTTCCCCCGCATGACGGAAAGCTTTGTCAATCCTCTTATCTTCGTCCGGCTCATAATCCTTATCTAATAACATAATGAGACGATAGTTGAACAGGAGCTCTTCCTGCGAATAAATCACTCGGTCGCCCATTACATTCTGATTGTAAACCTGATTTGTTTCCGGATTTTTTGTATCATCAAGGGCGGCTGTACGTCCAAAGAGAAATCCAACAAGAGGGGCGTTAGCGTAAACATCCACATTCCGATCAAACAATTTTGCTTTGCTTTCGTTATCGAATACGCTTGTCAGCGCGCTCACACGAAACGCATGACGACCACGAAATCTGTATTGCTTATCAAACATCGTGATTCCTCCTTATACCAGGACGGTTTCGAATTCGTTTTTCTTGTCAAAGTGATGGCGGGATCCAATTTTATCACCCATATATTCCTCCGCTAGCTCGCCATCGGTGTCTTTGATAAAAATGATGACTTGTTCCGCTGTAGAAGGAAGAGCCTCACATACAGTCTTAATACGGCGCTTGTCAAAAGCTGACAGGGGAGCATCCATCACTAGCGGATACGGCTCCGACGAAAGGAGCTTTGCGTCCTCATCCGTAGCATTTCGGTTTTCTCTTGCCATTTTAATAATGCCAGTTATGAACGCAAAAATCACAGAAATGCTTTGGGCCGTAGAGGTTTCAACATCTCCTTCATAATCATTTGCATAGACAGAGATATGGTATTTATCATCAATTGTCAGGTACAGACCGCCGTCGTAAATTTGTTTGAAAATCTCGTTGATAGTCTGCTCTAGCTTACGCCGAATTTCAGCTTCACTAGATGTATACACATCAAGAAGTTCCTGATAGATACGCTCCGCATACGCTTTATAAATCTCGATCTTCTTGTTCTTATCATCTAGGAGCGTTAAATTCCTACGCTCTGTATCGGCACGTTCAGCCTCTTTTTCATATCCGCCTTTGGCTAGCAAAAGGCGGTCATGCTCTAGTTTGCAATCATTTATAATTTTGTCGCACAGCTGGATTTCACTATTTATGGTACGGACCTTAGCGCGAACATCTCCGCCGCTCAATTTTCCTTCAACGGTACGCAATTCATCTTCCAAATCCGCAATCTCGTCATCTTGAGCACTGATGATAGCCAGATTGGATTTGATTTGCGCATAAAGATCCTGCTGGGCATTTGCACGTCTTTTTGCTTCTTTTTTGAAGTCACCAATCGTTGAACTTATCGATTGCGGGGGAAGGTAATCAATCCACCCTTTTACTTTTTCATATGGGACTGATCCTTCATCAAGATGTGTTCCGCAAATACAAACCTTTTGCTTCAAGAGGTACTCAATGGTTTTTGCGTGCATATAGGGGATATCCCTGCCAGTAAAATCCTTATTCGCAAGAAATTCGAGGGCATCCTTCATCAATGCGCTAGAAAAGAAGGGACTCATGCTAGTGTTAAAATCTTTGCAGATCGCTCGAACTACATTTGCCCTAGAATCATTTGCTCTTTTTATTTTTTGAAGCAATTTTTCCTTTTGCTGCTGTAGTTTTTCGCCCTCTGCATATTGTTTGATTTCTTCACTTTTTTCAGCTTTTCGCTCTTTGGCTTGATTGACTTGGTTTTCTATTTCTTCCAAACGAGCATCAATTCTTTCAATCTCGCCTTTACAACGTGCAATTGTTTTGGTGTACTCCAGAATTTTAGAATTGCTATGGGAATCATAGCTACTTTCATAACTTCCAATAACGCTCAACTTGGATTTAGGGTTGAAGTGTTGAATTGCGCTGTTCATAGCGTTGAGACCCAGGAGTCCCTTGACTGCTTCCGCAAAATCTGTCGCCTTTTTTCCGGTCGAAATATCCTTGCTCATTTTCTCAATACGTTCGCCGTCGAAAAAGAAATACTTGGATAACTCTTTCGGAAGAATACTTTTAACTTCGCTCTCGCACTGGGATTTTTTTACATAAGAAGTATTGCCATTAGCATCTTTTATGGCAATGTCAAATATGGTATTATCGCCCTTAACCCGATTGGAATAATCCTTGTGGTATGCCTGTTCGCGCATTAAAATATAGTTTACATTGCCATGCCGGAGGGATAAAGTAACCTGGACTTTACACTCTTCGCCAGGTTTCATCTCTGCAGCAACCCGTTTGTTTAGAATCGTTTTGTCAGAAAATTCCGTTTCACCATACATACACCAGAAGAACGCCTGTGCAAAAGTCGTTTTGCCGGTTCCGTTATCGCCGATAATAATGGTGACATTTTTACCGTCTTTCCCCTGTGCAAAATCAATCGATTCATGACGGAACTGACGGAAGTTTTCCAGCTTTATTGATTCGAGTAGCATTGTACTTCCTCCTCGATTTGTTTTTTGATCCAGGTCACCATTTGGGAATCCGACATTGAACGCGTTTTTAAGTTTTGATTTTCTTGCAAGATGATTTTCCTTTTGAGTCGTTCGACCGCCTTTTCGTTAATACTAATAGCTTCCATTTTCCGGATCATCCTCCTCAATCGTATCATCAGCGATATGGTAGGCCTCTTGTATTTCCCAAATCAAGTTATTAGCATCCATGGGATTTTGAGACAAACGGCCAAACTCCTTTACCCGTGATAATTCATTTTTCACAAGCGAAATGTCGCGTTGAGCCTGTTCTTTTGTGAGAGCTGAAACCGAATCTAATGGCCTCGGCAATGTTACGAAATCATATAACACAGCATACGGTTTGTTCGGGGCTTTTCTAAGGACACGCCCGCGCCGCTGGATGTATTCCTTGGGATTCGTTGTACTCGCAAGAATAAACGCAGTTTTGATTCCTGGTATATTTACACCTTCATCGAGACATTTTATTGCCACTATTGCCTGTAAACGATCCCCCCTCTGGAATTGTTCTTTAATGATAGCCCTTGTTTCCATGTTTTCACGAGACGTAAATTGTGCTACCGACATTCCGAATTCATTGCCTAATATCCGTGTAACTGCTTCAATTTGGCGAATATCACCATCATAGGATTCATCGAGGGAGCCCATCTCATCATTCACGTTAGTAGCTCCGCAGTATACCAAGATATTGTTGTCATGAATATACGGAACGATTTTTTCACGAAGCGCATCAAGCTTTTCTGATGCACCGGCAACAATCCTTGCACGGCGCAATGCAAGGATCTCGCCATGCTTGTTTAACTTGAAATTCCCGCTTTTGTCTTTGATAAGGCACTTTGCCATTTCATACGAAAGCTGTTCGTAAGAGGATAGTTCCTCCTCGTTCAGATGAACCACAACCGGATAATATTTGTATGGTGTTAATTTGTCCTCTTTGATTGCTCTTTCAAGGGAGTACACAATACATTTTTTCCCGAAAAAGTTGTAGAGTAGAGCAGTTCCTTCCTCATCACGGTGACGCTCTAGTGTGGCAGAAAGGGCTAACCGATATGTAAAGCGGTCATCCAGCAATCGTGTGTACGAAGCCGCCCCAAAGTTATGTGCTTCGTCAACAACAAGAAGAATTGGTGTGCGAATTTTATTGATTTGCTCCTGCACAAAGGCATTCGTGAAAGTAGCATTGGTACACACAAAGCAAAAGAAGCTCTTATCTTCCCGGATTTTTTGATCCCGGACAGCTTTCTCAAGGCGACTTTTCCAATCTTTTTGAGAAGAACTACTATACCCTATAATGGGTTTCATGTTAAATCGTACAATATCTTCAACCCATTGCTCGACAAGATGTTGATATGGGCAAACAATAATCACCGCCAGCCGATCATCGAGGTCTTCTGACAGCTTAGATATGGCACCTAAGCCAGTAAAGGTTTTGCCCGTACCGGTCGCCATATCAAAGATACCGCAATAGTTTTCTCCTACCCACGAGGCAATTGCTTCCTTTTGATATTCATGTAAAGAAACATCCTGCGGAATCCTTGGCCCGACGGCTTTATGTCTAGATGATGTTAGAGCTTTCTTTCTTAGGGTATATGCAGGAAATTGCTCCTGGTCTATATTAAAGTTCGGAGCTGAGCGGCGGTACTTTTTGATCAGCGCTTCCGAGATACTCGGAAACTGTAGAACATGAATATTCGGTTCGCAATCATTCCAGATAGAACAAAACGCGGCCTTTTTCAATTTAACGCGATCAGCCTCGTTTTGGTCGCCCCAACTACGAAAGACATCAATTGTCTCATAATTGATAGACATTGCAGTTGCAGATTCATTCATGGATCCCGAGAAAGCAACGGTATTTCCGTTTGCATCCTCTATGAGTCCCATCTTTTCATGATACATTCCAATTCCAGTTTTGTCCTCTGTATAGGCAATTTGAATGTCCATGACCCCATCTGCAATAAGCGAAGCCAAAAGATTGAGGCGCTCCATAGAAAAATAGTCAAGTTGCTCGCCAGTAATTTGTCTTAAGACTGCGTGTTCGATGACAGTATTCCGCTCCGCATAGCCGCGTTTGATGGCATCGATATCATCATCCGATAAATATGGTGAAGCAACAATCTGTATTTTGCCCCCGTTATATGCCATAGTAGCGATACCCTTAGAAAGCTCTACGAGCGATGACGACGAAAAGAATCCTACTGCACGCTTATAACTACAGGCTTCTTTGAGTAACGGGAGATAGAATTCCTGTACTACATTGTCAATCAAGGAGCGATATTCACTCTTGACGGCCACATCTTGCAAACTCATAAGTACCACCTCCTTCGTTATAAACTTTCCTCTAGATCATCGAGCGCCGTTTGCAACTCTGTGAAATCCTCATCCGTTGTAAAATGGTTGACGCTAAGACGTATCGTTCCAGAAGGAAATGTTCCTAGGAATTTATGAGCCAAGGGGGCACAGTGCAAGCCGGTACGAACGGCAATATTTCTCTCACTAAATAGCTGTCCCGCTGTGTCGCTGCTGATATCAGACAATATGCAAGATACGATTCCCACATAGTTTTGGTGCGGTTCGTTTCCAATAATTGATAGGAAATCATATTGCTCAAGTAGATCAAGCAACCGTTGCCGATTCTTTTTCTCTTCAGAAAATAGCTTCTGTGTTCCGGTTTCTATAATCCATTTAGTGGAGGCATTTAGGCCTGCAATGCCAGATATGTTCATCGTCCCGCATTCAAAACGCTCCGGTAATGTAGAGGGCATATCCTGATTCGCAGAATCATAACCTGTGCCACCAAATAAAATCGGCGGCAAACTACTTTCGGATTTCATAAAAAATCCAGATATACCGGTAGGTCCGAGCAGAGTTTTATGCCCTGCAAAAACAGCGTAGTCATAAATATCCTGACCAAGGTTGCAATCTACCAAACCTGCGGTTTGCGACATATCGAGTACTGTAGTTGCACCGTACTTCTTGGCCAATTTAAAGATGTCCTCTGCGGGGGCTATAAGGCCAATTACATTGCTTGCATGGCTTACAATTACCAAATCGGGTCTGGTCTCTTCAAACTGGTATCGAATCCGTTCTAGATCGTAATTCAACTCTTGGGATACCATCAACTGGTGCACATGTATCTTTCCCAATGACTGAAAGTGATGGAGGACTCGCGTCACCGCATTATGCTCAAATGGACTAATATATATCTGTTTTGCCCCATCTTGGAGTAATCCCTGGATAATCACATTGAGAGCAATTGTTGCGGTCGGTTCAAAGATGACTTGCCTGGATGGGCAATGCAGCAAGTCTTTTAACAACCCTCTGGTCTCTTCGATAAGTTTCTTCGCAGAATTTGCTATGCCGTAGTTTCCTCTGCCAACACTTCCTCCCGAAGCCCGATAGAACTGATCCATGGCTTCATATACACATTCGGGTTTTGGAAATGTGGTTGCAGCATTATCAAAATAAGCCAAAGTAATCGCTCCTTAACATAGCTCATGGAGTATATCAATCAATACCTGCCGTTTTTCTTGTTCTGAAATTGCCTGCCCCATAGCTTCCAACGAGTGAACGATTTGGTTGTGCAATAGCTTGCCTCTTCTCCCCGTTTCTACGCGTTCAAAACTTTTTGTTGAGACGGAGCCATCTTGATTGATGAAGGTAACTTTGTAATTTGTTTCTGCCGCATCATTCTGTTGATCCTCGACACTATGGTACGATTCCGCTGTATTTTTGAATTGACTTAGGCGATTGATAAACAAATCACTCGTTTCAGAGTCCCAATCCTCTAATCGGAGACCTGTAACAGTTTTGGCTAGCCTTACCATAAAAGTGTTTTCGTCATTTGTTATGGTTTTAAATAGAGCAAGACACTTCTCGGTTCCATCTAGGAAAAGATGATCAAAGGCACCTTGATCTATAGTCTCACACCAATCTCTGATCGTCGAGGCCAGCGACATTCTTGCCTCATTGTCTCTGTTTTGCGGTATCGTAAAAAGGCTCTTTGTTTTGGCCGAAAGGGATTGCCGGAGTCGATCAATCATACGGTCATAGCAGAGTTTTGCAGCCCCAATATTTTCACCCAGGCCTGCAGAAAAGTGGGACTCGTAGCCAAATGCTTTCGGTAATTTTTCAAACAGCAGACTATAACTGTTGCTGTTTTGACGAAGAAGCTTTAGCATTGCAATGTAGCGAGGATTGATCTTCTTTCCACTCGGAAGCAGTTTACTTTCCTTGGCATATTTGGGCAGGTCCATCATCCATCGCTTCATAGCGTTTACGACATAGTCGTAAGAGTTTGTAGCCTTCTCAGCTTCAATGACGTAATCATTAAAAATTTCCGAAAGACTCGCAACAAATTCCTCTTTTTCTGGATCCCAGTCCACAAAAGAGAGTGTGAAAGATTTCGGATCCGCATTGATTTGCAACAATACATCGGCTGAGATGGGAACTTGACCATATTTATCGACAATTATGACTTGCTGTTTATACTCATGAATGACCGCTGCCAGGTAAATTGGAATCAAGCCCTTACGCAAACCAATATGGTATTCAGGCAACGTTAGCATATCGTATAGCACATCAAAGCCAATACTTCCGTTCCTGCGGGCACTTACGATAAATTGCTCAATGGTGGAAAGCATATTTGCAATCTGAGGGTTTTGGGGGCGAAGGTTAATTCTAGGCTGTTCCGCCGTATCATCCCAAATTCCAGTGCGGATGAGGGTGCTCCGCATAATCGATACTTCCTGACCAGATCCGCTAAGTCCGAGATTCTTTTCAAGTTCATTGCGCAGCAATCCTGTAATGATTTTATTTCTACTATTGCTTGCAATGCTCGTGATTTCATCTCGGTTTACCGCTTCATTGCTAATGACTGGCGTCATGGAAAAAACCGAGTCGCATATATTGGACATCAATTCTGTAAGTTCGGCTTTTCGGTGAATCTCCTTTTTCTGCCCATCAAAATAATAGTTTGCCTTAAATTTTTCGGGATGTGTATAAGAAGCGAGAAAGGACGAAATGACCTCTCTAAGATCTTCGTAAACGGCATCATATTCTGCAAAAAGTACAGGATCATCGGCTGAAGCCTCCCGAAGAGCGCAAACAGCTTCAAATTCGTGAACCACACTGTCGATCTCAAAAAAGCGTTTGGGGACAATGAATATCTGTCTAGGACATCCAGTACTTGTTTCCCTCACTGTTTCCTGCAATTCTTTTAGAGATTCCTCACTGTGAGAAATCACTGCGAAGATAACACCATCTGCTGCAATATTCTCACTTTTTATCACCCAGTTGGTATCCTTTGCAATTTCACTTTCGTCCACAAACACAAATGCAAAATAGCGTGTCATTTCACGGTCATCATTGTATCGGGCCGGATACATATAATTGTCAAAATTCGACGCATTTAGAATTTGCTTTACAGACGCTTTATGACGGTTGGCCTCTACATAGTCCTTGATTTTACTGCGGATATCCACACCAGACGTTTGTTTGAGCCGAAGATAGTTATTGCTTCGCTTAAGATAAACCACAAACTCCTTCTCGATCAGATTATCAATGGCTGTGGTAATCTCAGATACTGTATAAGACGTTTCAAATATGCCTACGATTTCATCTTTTGTAGGTTTTAAACGTTCGAATTGAGCCAATACATAAATAAGGGAAATTGTCTTAACTATTTTGGCCTCTAGGGAATCGGCAGGAAGTTTTGAAAGTATTGTCGTACTGAGAATATAATTTTCGTGCGTTTCACTGCCATAGGCTTCTTTGCGAAAAAGCGGCTCAAAATAATCATATATAGCATCCGGCGTGATCAATCTAAACTGTTCATCTGTGTTGTCATCAACAAAAGATTTCAAGGTAGACGAACCATCTGCCGACAAGAATGTAAAGAGCGTCCGCTCGTTTTGGGCTACACGTTCAGAAAGGCGCGGCAAAATGAAAGTAGATACTGGATGCAAGGGATAGCAACCTAAAATGGCTGTCTGCAGCTCGTCTTCGTGTTCGGAAAAAAGAGGATGGTCCTTGTACCGTAACAGCAAATTTTCGAAATCGCTCTTATGTCTTTGTATAAAGGCCTTCCATAATTCTGGTTGCTTTTGAATAACAGATGCAATGATTTCATAAGTCTGTGAGAAATTGTTGTTTAAATGAATATGCCGGAACCGTTCTGATACTCCGCGCCATCCATCCACTTTTTGCTTGGGGAGCTTATCAATATAATTCGCTATCTCTTTGTGCGAAATAAGCATTAAATGCAGCTGTGTTGACCCGCTTCGATTGCATTTTTCGGCAAAATCTTGCAGCATTTTTGTATCACTCAGAGAGGCCTCTGTAATATTTGCTTCAAGATATTTGCTAAACTCATCATATACTACATAAAGCCCCGTATAGCCGTATTCCTGCAGGCTTTTTGCAACGCTCTCATACAATTCAACAACATCGAACCCCAAAAATGGATTAAAGGCACTTCCAGCTGTAAGCGAGGGATAAATCCGCTCAAACTGTTCGTAAGCTGTGATATCAAAGTTTAAAAGATCTTCAATAAACGCAGAAACCGGTTTATCAATGGATGATTCAAATGTTTGAAAAGTTTCAGGGAATTCGTCTTGCCACCGATGAATAACAGCCACCGCTGCACGGTAGTTTGTCTCCGGCATAATACCAAGCAGCCCATTATCAGAAAGAGTTCTCTGAAGTGCAAGCAAGAATGCCTGTGTTAAACTTGTATTGCTTCCAGTAATTACTACAGGCAGAATGTTGTCTTTTCCTTCATAGTAATTTTCAACAATTTGCTCCAGTCGAGGATCTTCCTCAATTTTGGGCATGGTTTTTTCAAACAGAGACCGATCCCGTTTCAACAGCATAGATAAAATCATCAAAACAATATGAGATTTTCCTTTGCCATAAGCGCCGATCAAAATTCGAGACCGTTCAGTTGAAGTGGGGGCTGTGCTGAGCAAAATCTCCCCTAATAGACGCAAAGCCGATTGGGTAGGAATAAAGTTTTTAAGTTTTTCGTTGTTGTTCAGGTCATACCCAATATTTACAGAATATTGAAACCCCGAAGCAACGGAAATCATTTCACTCATCGTTTTGTCTCCTGGTTGCTGATGTGCTGATAATACAGTTCAACACATTCCTGAAAGTTTCTCTTGTTTACGAGCTGAATTACATCCAGGCCAGCAGTCCTGTTAATTTTAATTTCTCCGATCTTTTCAATCTGGTATAAAACATCCAGCATAGAAATCGAATCGAGATTAAAGACTTTTCCGATATTGCAAGGAGATGTTAGTAAGTCATTTAGAGCAATCTCCGTTTTGCCATCTGCTTGATCAGCAATAACGGCCAGAGCAACCCACGGGTTAATGCTATTCGCTGCCGGAATCGCTTTTCTGTAGGTTTTCTTTTCCTTGCTTAAAACATCAATCAAGCCTAGTTCTCCGAAAGGACAATCAATATTGTTTTCTGGAGTAACTTTTTTAGTATTCGTTTTGTATCTAGGAAGATACGTATTGATGATACATGAAAAGTCATCGTTCAGTGATCTGATTGCAACATTATCACTTGCCCCAGTCATCTTGATGCTACGCTGAATGGCATCAACGAAATCATCCCGAGAGAACTCGGACATATTAAATTCGTTGAAAAAGAAATACCATGATGTAGCCTCCGTTTGGTTGCTTGCCAGTCGGTATTGAAGCAAATACAGTGTCCCTAGTTCTTCAATATATCTATCATATTTATAAACGGCTTCGCCGAGTTGGGTAAATCTTTGGACTCGTTTCCCACTAGAAGGCTCTTCTGTCAAGCCCACCGCTTGCAGCCAATATCGAAGAGACTTTACCATGTTAGAGCCAATTCCCAAAACATCCATGGGATTTTCTTCTCTCGAAATGAAAACATCGTTTCTTGCATGGACATATTTCATGCCCTTGCTCAGCCAGCCCTTCCGTATGAAAAATGTTTCGTGGGCACGGAATTTCATAGCCATGCAAACCTCCACAATTATTTTGTTCTTAAATATTTGTCCATCATGCATCCGCCGTCAAGATATTTTGCTGTCATACAAGCTTTACAATGAACACATTTATCCGGGTCAATATAGTATCCAAGACTGCTTATCGAGATTGCACCTGCTCGACAAATAGATTCGCATTTAAGGCACTTTCTGCAGGCATTGAATTTACGGATTTGATAACCAACCATGCGTTGAAGATCCTCGTGATCCGCCACATTCATGGTTCGAACTTTAATAGCATAATCATATCCATCTTGTTTAAATGGCTGCAGTGATAAGATTGGAACATTTGTTCTAGAGTCAAGTACGATCACTTCGTGGAGAATCTTTTTCCCAAGTTCCGGAGCTACCCTTCCGAAGGGGGTGAACATCCCGACGAGCTCATCATCAAAGGGACGCACAAGCTTATAAATTTTTGCGTGCTCTTCAGCAGTGCAATTTGTAAACTTTATCTTCACATCATTCGCGGAAGGAAGCCCATTTCCGCCTTGGCGAGCTTTCCATTTTCCGGAATCAACATACACCTCTGGGTCAGGTTTTCCGATTTTCTTTGCAAATCCTATAAGAAAATCTCTCCACTTTTTAGATTGTTCCGCCATATAGATTCGAGAGAGAAACTGCGCGCGTTGGTTATTATTGGGGCAGCACCAGCATCCGACTCGATCGTACCCCAATCTGTAAGCATCATTGAAATCGATGCTTTCAGAAAGGATATAAAGCCAAATATCAATATCTTTCCAGAAAAATATCGGCGACGCAACCGTTTGCTGTTTTATTTTCACAGCATCGGCATTGTCTTCTATCCGATTATATTTACTACGGCTTACAGACTCGGCCTTTCTAATACCATAAAATGTGAGTATTTGCTGGCTTCCATATAAGCTGTTGATTACACGGGTAATCGGTCCGGTTTTGAACATCGAGCAGCACCAACGCATCATTCGTGCTGGAGGTCCGATGTCATCACATACGTCATAGAAGTTTTGCTCGTCATTTTTGGCAACCTGGAAAATTGCTTCTGGGTGCGCCTTTCGAAACCTTGTGGCGTACTCGATGGTACTGGGAAACTCTAAGGTCGTATCTCCAAAAATATGAACCAAACTAGGATCACTAAGTGCTTTCACAGCAAGATCCGCTGAAACAGTTGAATCTTTTCCTCCCGAAAACGACACAACGATATTTTCTGCCGGGAATTTTGCTGCAGCCTGTTTTATAAATTGGTATGCTTCGTCCTTCAAATATGCTAGCCGCATTCGATTGGCAGTAATAAAACGATCAATGTGTTTTTTGAAGTATTCGTAGGAATTATCCTTGGCGTATTGCGTTAGCTTATTCCTGATTTCATCCGTGTTTGCTGATTGATAAATACTATTGGAAAGCGAATAAGATTTCCCATCAACATAATATCTGTTGTTACAAGCCCACACAGAATGTCTTAGCCATGTATTGGGCTCAAGTCCCAATAAGATTTCAACAAGTAATCGTTCTTCGGGAAATACAGGACGCAAATCTGTAGCTATATAACGAGTTTTCTCGCCGCAAACAGGGCAAAGACCTTTATTGCTTTGAGATACCGTGTTAATGATTGGAATGGAGCAATGGGGACACCAGAAAATTTCAACTGGAAGATCTTCAACTGTGCTTTGTCCGCATACCGGGCAGGCCGTGGCATTCGTTTCAATATTACAGGTTTTACACCACAAAATGGTTCCCTCCTTCCTGTTAGGAGTTATGCTTTATATGTCGATTATTCATTAAAATTATATCAAATAGTAAGTCCCAAAAAGCGTACTAGCATTCCTTGTCTCGCACAAATTCAACAATATCCGCAATGTTGCAATCCAAAGCAACGCATATCTTCCGCAGTGCTTCCATGGAGACATCTTCTCCCTTCCTCAGTTTTGTCATTGTGCTAGAAGATAGCCCAGAGATTTTGTGAAGATCGCCTTTACTCATATCTTTGTCAACAAGCAACTTCCAAAGTTTCTTGTAACACGCTTTCATGGTTTCACCCCTATATAAAAACTACTATACAATATACCATCATCCTGACTACTGTACAAGAAAAGATCGTGCAAAAAGGTTTATTTCAACTCTTCTTCACGATTTTTTCTGGTGATTTACGCAATGGTCATGAGGCCACAGCTTCTTCATCAAAGCTATATTTTATTTATACATCAACTATTAGGCGAGATATCTTATAGCCCAGTTCGCGTTAGTATGTACACCTTTTACTTCACATATAGAGAAAGCGTCTCCCTTTGTACACATACTTGAGTGCACATGAGTAGTATATTTACACAAATTCTATCATGTTAACACAAATAGCACAATCAATTGCCTGGTGACATCAGTGCGTTTTGCACATTCGCAAATCCGGAATATTGGCACTCTAGATACACTTCGCCTATAGGAACAACTTTTCTCGAAAACATTTAAGGGAGATACGTTTTCCTTAAAGATGCTTTTCCAGTCGGTGCTACGCTCCCAAACTCGGATTGCATTTGATTCAGCCCCCGGAACACCGTATCAGTTATCATCAACATACCACATCTTGTTCTCGGTTACAACCGACATTTTTCTGGCCCATATTGAAGGTTGGCAAGCAGAGATCAGCCGTATATGAAAAAACGATTGCAGCTAACCAGAAATTGATTTTCTTCCCTTTCGTAAATTGTCTCAACAACTGCGGGCAACACTAGCTTGACTAACAAAAAAGAAAAAGGCAAGCGTGCTTGCCTTTTTCCAAATACCTCTCATAAAACCTTCTCAATGATTCTAGATATCAACCCTCCGGGAAATGTTTCGCATCACACTGCCCAATAACTTTTATGTTTCCGGATTTGAACCTCTAGAGCATCTGCTCTAGCATTTTGCTAAACGCCTCATCCTGCTCCTTCGTGCGTTTGGCTGGCCCTTTCGGGTGCTTGCCGGCACGGAGGAGCTTTTTGTTTTCATGCCGACGGGCCAGCAGGCCGTCAATGTTCCGGGCCGTGTACTCCAGCCCGTTTTGGTTGAGCACTCTGGCCCGCCGGGCCAGGCACATACTGGCAAGCCCATAATCCTGGGTGATGACAATATCTCCCGGCTGCACCCGGTTGACCAGGGCAAAGTCCACGCTGTCGGCTCCCTTGTCAAAGACCAGCGTCTCAGCGTCCTCCCGCTCGATGCGATGGGCCGTATCACAGAGAATTTTTACCGGCACCCCGTGGGCCCGGCCGATTCGCACCGTCAAGTCCACCACCGGGCAGCCGTCTGCGTCAATCAAAATCGTTGGCATCCTGATTTCCTTTCTCTTCCGTTACTTTAGGAGCGACAATATGCCAAGAAGTATCACGATGATCATGAAAAGTCCTGCCAGTTCAGCCAGGCTCTTCAGCAAGCTTCCCTCTTCCTTGGGAGGCACATTGTGCGGCTTTTGCTCCACCCGTTTTGATTCGGACTGCTTGGAACTTTGTGGAAAATTGCGATTGAATGCCTGTGTATAATGTACGTACCCGTCGATTCCCTTGCCAAAATAGCCGAAATCCCAGTCTTTCATGGTTGCTTGCCTCCTAATCCTCTGGTTTTTATAGATACATTGTACCATACCGCAAGTCCTATAATGGGTATCGCAAGTCCAAGTTATTTTTCTGTATTCCGCTGCTGTTCATCAGCGGCTTTTTGTTTGTATTGTAGCAGTTTTACGCCACTCTTTTCCAAGCTTTTCGAAAAAAGGAGCAGTGAATCTTAATAAGATTCACTTTTTTCCTGAAACAGGCAGGTATGAATCTTATTAAGATTCATACGGGCTCAC
>CALXHO010000115.1 GCA_944388125.1 uncultured Gemmiger sp.
AGCAGCAGTACGCTGCCCATGGAATCCATGCCCGCCCGGTAAAAGTCGGTGTCGATGCCGAAGTCCTGGTGGCCCAGCACCCCGGCCACGCAGTCATAGAGTTTCTGCTGCAGCTCGTTTTTGGGGAGAATACGGTTTTTGCGGTTTTCCTCCTCCGCCTGCTTCTGGCTGAAGTAGTGGGTGCGCTTGATCTTGCGGGAGCTGGTCTTTTCAAAGGGGTTCTTGCGCACCCGGAAGTTGAGGATACGCTTGAAGGTGGGCAGCTTCTGGTTGATCCTGGCAATGCTCTCTCCCACGGCGGCCTGGATGTCGGGGATGTCCAGGTCCTCGGCGTAGCGGAAGTTGGGGTAGACCTCGGCGGTGATGGTGTCGTTTTCCTCGAACACCAGGATGTCCTCCACGATGGGCTCGTCGTCAAACATGTTCTCGATCTGCTCCGGGGCCACGTTCTCCCCGTTGCTGAGCACGATCAGGTTCTTTTTCCGTCCGGTGAGGTACAAAAAGCCCTCCTCGTCCAGATAGCCCAGGTCCCCGGTGCGCAGCCAGCCGTCCTCGGTCATGGCTTCGGCGGTGTTTTCCGGGTCCTTGTAGTAGCCCATCATCACAGAGGGGCTCTTGACCTGGATCTCCCCGTCCACAATGCGCACCTGGCACCGGTCCACCACCTTGCCCACCGAGGCCACCTTGTCCGGGCGGTCCCAGTCGGGGGCGGAGATGACGGGCGAGCACTCGGACATGCCGTAGCCCTGGCCGATGAGGATGCCCAGGTCCTGGTAGTTTTTGGCCAGTTCCGGGGTCAGGTAACCGCCGCCGCAGACGATCTTGCGCAGGCGGCTGCCGAATACTTCCTCCTTCAGCTGCCGGGTGGTCATCTCCGGATGCTGGGTCTTGACCATCATCAGCCGGTTGAACAGGGCCTTGGCCACCATGGGCACCGCCCGGAAGGAGGTGGGCTGGAACAGTTTCAGGTGGTCCGCCAGCTTGCTCAGGTCCCGGTTGAGGCAGAGCAGCACCCCGTACCGCATGGCTGCCAGCACGTCGCTGTTGATGCAGAAGACATGGTGGATGGGCAGGATGTTGAGGTAGATCTCCCCCTCGTCCCTGTTGGTGGAGGAGAAGGTGTTGTCAATGAGGTTGCGGTTGGACAGCATGACCCCCTTGCCCCGCCCGGTGGTGCCGGAGGTGAACAGGATCATGGCACAGTCGTTTTCCGAAACGTCGGGGGTGACCCGGCGGCCGGCGAACTCTTTCAGCAGATTGTCCGAGCAGGGCACATGCTTGCCGTGCTGCAGGGAGATGTAGGTTTTCACCCGGGGGCAGGAGGCTTTGACGCCCTCCACCAGGGGGGCGTGCTCCCAGTCATAGAACAGGATGTCCACATCCGAGCGGGTCAGGCAGTCGGCCAGGCCCTCCACATCCAGCTGCACGTCCAGGGGCACCACCGTGTTGCCGTTGGCCATGACCCCCAGCATCACCGCCAGGTAGTGATGGCTGCTGCTGCCCAGCAGGCCCACCTGGACCTTGTGGCCGGCCTTGGCATCCTGCTCCTTGACCCAGGCTGCAATGGCATGGCACTGGGCCACGAACTCCGCATAGGTCACATCATAGACCACGTCGTTGTCCTCATACCGCAGGAAGACCTTGTCGCCGTATTCCTTTCCTGCATTTTCTACCAGGTCATACACTGTTTTGGTGTTTTCGTAGGTAATCATATGTTTCCTCCTGAAAGTATCATACCGTGTCCCCAAGTGTCTGTTTGACCATATGTTCAATTTTTTGTCTTTCCAGCGCTCCTTTTGGGAGCTCCGTAGCTGAGTATACCACACAAAAGGTACAATTTATTGAATTATTTTCAATTTCAGAGAATCGTAAAAAAATTTATCTAAATGTCTGGAAACAATAGCACAGATTCCACAAAAAACCACACCGCAATTTTTCCCCGCAATGCCGGATTTTGTCGAAACGACGCACAACAGAACACAAAAAAAGCCCGGGCCGGAGCCCGGGCTTTTGAAAGCGGGTTACCCTTTCGGGTCAGTTTTGGAGGCGCCGGGCACGCGGCCCAGCCGGGTGTTGTCGGCGGTGCGGTCCGCCAGGGCGGGGACGGGATGCTTCTTGGTCTGGTAGCGGTAGTCCTCCCCGTTTTTCTCCTGATAGGTCCGGATGATGCAGTGGCTGGGCACCGCCTCGGGACCGCCCTTGTTCACCGCCTCCTGATACCGGAAGAAGGGGGATTGCGGGTCGGCCTGGTCAACGGGCAGGTAATCCTCCCCGGCGGCGGTGAGCTCCACCGTGTTTTTCAGCACCTTGCGCACATAGTCGATCTGGGGGGCAAAACGGAGCAGTTCCGGGAATTCTCCCTGGGGCAGCACCTGCTGCCACTCCTTGCCCTCATACTGTTGCAGCAGTTCGGCCGCCTTGTGCAGATGGCCCACCTCCATGTCAAAATACCGCTCCCAGATCTTCTTCACCTCGTCGTCGGTCTCGGTCTCAAAGCAGGACCAGTAG